>CAYJUJ010000042.1:0-9445 GCA_964373325.1 uncultured bacterium | reverse complement strand
AATATCTCTCTCAACAACAACCGCTTTTGCTCCATTTTTCTTAGCTTGCTCAATAAAACTATGCCCATCAAAACGCTCACCTTTAATAGCAACAAAAAGACCATTTTTTTTTATCTTTCGTGAATCATAATGAATGTGGGTGATGTTACAAAGTGGATCACCCTGAATAGAAATAAGAGGAACATCCTCTAATATTTTTTTGAGCTTCATTTAAATGCTAGGTTTAAAAACAATTTTAAACTGACTGTCAAAAGGCACAGTTGTTCCTGGGCTTGGAGATTGCGCCACAACTTTACCTGTTCCTTCCACCTTAAGGGTAAGTGGTATATCATTCACGGCTTTCAAAACCTCTCTCATACTCATACCATTAAAATTAGGAATCACTAATGTTTTTTTATCTTCCGAAACATTCCATGAAATGGTTTTTTCTTCTTCAGATATTTTTTCTTGGCCGAAAGGTTCGGGTACAGGTTGTGGAGCTGCAATAGCTACGTAATCCTGAAAACGATGAGCATAAAGCCTTACCATCGATTGCATCATTTTAGCAAAAGCTGGCACTGCTACTTGAGAAGAGTAATAAGCTTTTTTAGGTTCATCCACCACGACAAGAATGGTATACAAAGGATTATCAGCAGGAAAAAAACCAATAAAAGAAGAAACATATTGATCAGAATAACCCCTGCCATTTGGATTTGGTTTTTGAGCAGTTCCTGTTTTTCCAGCCACTTCAAAATAAGGGGTAGCTGCAGCATAAGCTGTGCCATCTTTGGAAGTCACCCGAACGAGTAACTTCTTAAGCTCCATTGCAGTTTCATGAGAAAGAACCCTTCTTTTACTCACGGGCACGGCTGTGAAAAGAGATTCTCCTGAACGCTTAATAATCTCTTTCACAAGATAAGGTTGCATAAGAAATCCATCGTTTGCAATGGCAGAAAAAGCTGTCACTAATTGAAGAGGGCTGACTGAAATTCCTTGCCCAAAGGCAGAAACAGCTAAATCAAGCTTGGACCAATTTTTAAGAGGCCGAACAATGCCTGGGCTTTCTCCAAAAAAGTGAAGACCTGTTTTTTCTCCAAATCCAAAATCGCGAATTTTATTATAAAACCTTTCTCTTCCTAGTTTAAATGCAATTTTAGCGGCGCCAATGTTACTCGAAAGTTTTAAGATGTCGGAAGCTGTGAGCCACTTCCATTTGTGATTTTTTGCTTCTCCAATTGTTCTATTTAAAACTGCAAGACTTCCATTTTCACAATAAAATTTTTCGTTTGCCTTAATCACTTTTTCATCAAGTGCCGCTGCTAGTAGAAAAGTTTTAAAAGTGGAGCCTGGTTCAAAAACGTCTGTAATAGCTCGATTTCGCCATACATCTTTAGAGCTTCTATAATAATAATTAGGATTAAAAGAGGGATATTGAGCAAGTGCTAAAACCTCCCCTGTTTTTGGATCCATAATAATAACAATGCCATTCTTTGCTTCATAGTGATTCACAACACTTTCAATTTCTCTCTCTGCTAAATATTGGAGTGACTTATCAATGGTTAAAATGGCAGAGGCTTCTTCTTCCTCAAATAAAGAACGATAGGTGGAAGTGACAGGCCTCCCAAAAGCATCGGTCAGCCCTCGAAAATATCTCTCCGGCCCCTTTAAGAACCGATCGTAAGCTAACTCAAGGCCTAATAACCCCTGCCCATCAATTCCAACAAAGCCAAGCACTTGCGCCGCCAAAGAATTATTAGGATAACGCCGACGAGGCTCAGGAAAAGTATCAACTCCCAACCACTTTTTCTGCTTAATTTTAACAGCTATTTCTTTTGGAACCTGCCTTGTAATCCACACAAATGGTTTTTTACTGTGTAGTTTTTTATAAAGTTCTTGAGCATTCAAACCAAGCGTTTTTGCAAGAAAGCTTGAAACCTGGCGCTTATTTTTTATTAAAAAGGGGTGGGCATAAATAGAAAAACTCTCAATACTAATTGCTAACTCTTCACCTTCACGATCATAAATAAAGCCACGATTGGATCCTATTCTAATATTTCTAGAAAATTGTGACTGGGATAATTTTTCAAGCCTCGAATCACCAAGAAGCTGCAAGCTAAAGAGACGAACAGAAATAATACCTATTCCAATTAGAAAAGTTAAAAAAACAAATATCAGCCTATTTTTCACTTTAAATAAATGACTTGTCCTTCAAGAGGATCTTTTAACTGAAGTTGATTTTTAGCTATAAATTCGATGCGGCTGTGTGATTTCAAAGTAGCCAATCTTAACCGCAATTTTTCATTTTCTTTGAGAAGATCTTTTTCAATGTTAGATATTTTGGCAATAGAATAATTCATCTTAACCACTTGAACACGAGTCCATACATAAAACCATGCGCACAATCCAACAAGAAGCATAATACCCAAAATAGGCATCACTTTATTGATTTTTGGTTTTCTCTGAGCTAACTCCTGCTCTCTTAACATCCTTCCTGAAAAAGCCGTCATGATAATACCCTCTCTGCAACCCGCAATTTAGCAGAACGTGCGCGCCTATTATTTCTTACCTCTTCTAAACTGGGTTGTACTGGTTTTTTAGTAATAACTTTCATTGTTCTTTTTTTACCACAATGACAAATAGGAAAATCCTCTGGGCAAATACACTCTTTTTGTGCATAAGAAAAAGCCTCTTTCACTATTCGATCCTCAAGAGAATGAAATGAAATAACACAAAAATAACCTCCACTTTTTAAAACCTCGATTCCATCTTCCAGTACTTTTTTCAAAACTTCCAATTCTTTATTCACAGCCAGGCGAAGAGCCTGAAATACAAGCGTTGCTGGATGCTTCTTAGAATATGAGGGGTGTCCCTTAACCTCTACTATAATATCGGAAAGCTCCGTAGTTGTCTGAAGAGGTCTTTTTTCTACGATTTTTTGAGCTATTTTTCTGGCGTGTTTTTCCTCTCCATATTCTCGAAAAATTTTTGTTAATTCTTCTTCGGAAGCTGAATTAACGAGATCAGGGGCTGAAAAATCCTGACCCTCATCCATCCTCATATCAAGTGGGCCATTCTTTAAAAAACTAAAACCTCGCGAGGCATCGTCTAATTGAAAGGAAGACATTCCTAAATCAAGAAGAATGCCATCTAGTTTTTCAATGTGCAGTTTGTTTAAGATGGATTTGATATTTCCAAAATTATCATGAACAAGATGAAGAGGTTTTTTAAGAAATTCTGAGGAGTCAGGAGCTTCCGCCAACGTTCCACATGAGGA
This sequence comes from uncultured bacterium, assembly GCA_964373325.1. Lineage (GTDB taxonomy): Bacteria > Bdellovibrionota > JACOXK01 > JACOXK01 > JACOXK01 > CAYJUJ01. The sequence goes on along the minus strand of CAYJUJ010000042.1, from coordinate 6,192 downwards.
AGACCCCCCAGAAACTTTAGAATATTTTTTCAAAACTTCTAAATCTTGATCTACACCAATAATCTGACATTGAAAATCTGTTTTTTCTAAAATTTTTTGTGAATGCCCTCCCCCACCATAAGTGCCATCAAAATAAACACCACCCTTCTTGGGTTTCATGTAGTCGATCACTTCATTTATAAGAACAGCTTCGTGTGTCATAAACCTAAATCACTGAGTGTTGTCATAATTCTTTCAAAATCTTCTTCAGCCTTTTTAAAGATAAGCTCCCATTTGCTTCGTGACCATACTTCCATTTTATGTGCCATACCAACAATAACAACATCCCTATCCATTTGAGAATACTCTCTAAGGCCAGTAGGTAAGAGAATTCTCCCATTTTTATCAATGTTGCAATCCGTTGCTGAGGATAAATAATAGCGCTGAAAATTTTGAACCTCACTTTTGACTTGAGAAAGAACGCTCACTTTTTTTTCAAGCTCTTCCCAACGGTAGAGGGGAAAAATATCGAGATATTTTTCCCCGTTTGAAATGGAGTTGGTGATCACAAGGGACTTTTCATCTCTCTCTTTAAGATAATCTCTAAATTTGGAAGGAATGCTAAGCCTTCCTTTATTATCGATAGAATGTTCAAACTTTCCCCTAAACATAGCAATAAATAACCCTTTGGTGTCTTACTCACCACTGCATCCCACTCTATCCCACTTCTCGGTTTAAGGTTATCGATACTTAAATATATTGTCAATATACTTGAAATTATTAGTGTTTTTGTTTATTTCAGCTGTGGACAACTCGAAGGGTGTCCTTTTTTAGCCCCTTTATGGACAGTCGATTTTTAAAGGGTGTCCCTAAAACATCCCTTTCTGGACAGTCACCTTAATTCTGGTACAGATCTTGCTTTCTAATCTAAATAGAGAGGTTAGTACGCATGAAGTTAACTAAATTTTGGCTTGTTTTGGGCACATTTTTAACAATTTGTGGCACTTTTCTGCCCCTCTCCGCCCAAGAACAAAAAGAAACCCAAGAAGTTTTTCTAGGTGAAGAAGACTGGCTTTCAGGCATTAGAAAATCCTACGATAGAAATGCTGATGGCAAAGCAGATAAATGGCTTCATTACTCATATCGCGGCGACATGACAGCTGAAGACTATGACAATAACTATGACGATTGGCCTGATCAATTCGTAGAATATGTTAGAATAAAAAATTTTGTAAGAAGAAGTTTTGATACTCATTTTGATGGTAAAGATGATAGGGTCATTTTTGAATTCCCAGATCGAAATTATGAGTTTAATGATAACGACCAAGATGGCTTTTTCGATAAATTTGCTATTTCCAATAAAGAAAATACAGTTCTTACATCCAAAGATATTCATACACAATGGGATAGCTCACTGTCTTTCCTTATTGAATTCTTTACACAAAACTCTTATACAAAAGAAACAAAATACATTGCACGCATTACTTCTTCAAAGTATATAGAGCTCCAATTATTATTAGATGAAGCTCAAAAAGATCCTACCAATAAAGAAAAATGGCAAGGGCTTTTAGATAAAACAAGAGAATATTTAGATCTTCCCTCTCAAACAATACTTCCCATTGAAATTGAGTTATGGAAAGAAAAACAACCTGGTGCAGATGCTGGGCTTGTTCCTTTAAATATTTTAGGATTTTGTCCTTCTACCATGGTTGATTTAACAACATGGCTTGGGCTTATTGATCATGAAATGGTTCATGCCATTCAACAGTGGAGATTTTTTAAAAAGCATAATAAAACAACCATGACATGGCCAGTCTTTATTCAGGTAACGAAACAATTATCTGAAGGAAAAGAACCTCCAGAACTTGAGAATGATGAGAAACTTAAAGCATTTAGAATACTTGTAGTGGCTTTCGACAATTATAATAAAAGTTCTCCAGTTCATGAAGTTGAAACCTATTACACGAACCTAGGCGGTAGCATAGAATACTATTCGCCAACAATGAATGAAGATGAAATTACAGAGGCTTTTATGTTCTCTTTCACCATGCTTCGTGCTCATATGGAAGTAGTTGCAGAATATAATCTTCCAGTCCCAGATATATATGTAAAGTCCATGGAAGAAACAGCCAAAGTCATCAAAAAACTAGAAGAAGGATACAGAAAAGACCTACCCCCAGAAGAATTTGAAATGTTTGATGAATACATAAAAGAAGAAATTCAAGCAGTAAAAGAATGGCTCATTATAAAATACGATCTTAAGAAATAAAAAAAAGAATGTTTTTTGCCTCAATTTGTACCTGGCATTTTTAGACCTCAAAAGTGCCTGGCACTTTTGAGTGTTATTTATGAGTCTTAAAAAATGAGGAGATTTCGCGGGAATAAAGAGTAATAGGATCTATTTCCTTGGCTTTTGAATAAAATCGACGTGCGACTGAAATTTGGCCTAGCTTTTCATAGTTTCTTCCTATAAAGAAATAAACTTCCGCTACATTAGCTTTTCCCTCTACCATGTGTGGAAAAAGCTCTATTAATTTTTTGTTCGATTCTTCTGACTTGCCACTTTGAGAGAGAAGCAAACCCTCCAGAGCTGGAATATAAAAATTTTTCCAAGCCATTTTTTCATCTGGATTATCAATATTTTCCATAAGGCTTTTTGCTTTTTCAAGATGAGATTTAGCATCATCTAGTTTTTTTCTCCAATAAATATAAAGATAAGAAAGTTCTAAATGAGCTGAAATATCGTCTGTATTTTTCTCTAAAATAAGTTGATATTCTTTTTCTCCTGATTCAAAGGATTTATCTCTCAGTTTTAAATTATTTTTTAAACCATGGGCTACACCCAAGTAAAAATAAGATAAAGATGAATACTGCCGCGCTGTCAGTGCTTTTTCATAAGCATCAATAGCGAGTCGGGCTTTGTTTTGAGCCAAGTAACAAAATCCTAAAATCTCGTAACCAACTGCTTCTTCCCGTTCTATTTCGATGAGTTCATTTCCCAATTTCAACGCTTCTCTATATTGCCCATAATTCATATAGCTTTTGGCTAAAACTACTTTTTGCCAAAAATCTAAATCACCCTTCAGTAACAGGAGCGATTCATAGTATTGAACCGCTTTTGAAAAACTGGCTTCCTTATAACTTTGATAGGCAAGAGAGGCTAAATCCACACCATTTTGAGTGTTATTTTCATCTTCTTCTAAAGTAAGGTTGATGCTATTCTTAGACTCTTTGGTACAGGCGGTTATTGCTAAACCCAGACATATTATTAAAGAAGCTAACTTCTCCATATTCCTTTTATCGGTTTTTCGCCATAAATTATTAAAAGCTCACCCTCACCTCAGGTCCTCTCCCCTCAAGGGAGAGGAGAATATCCCTTCCCCTCCCTCGATGGGAGGGGATTAAGGGGAGGGTGACAAAAAAACTCTTTTTGTCTATCTTAACTTCATCATGAAATTTGCGCTATGCCAGATCAACCCAACGGTGGGTGCATTAGAGGGAAATGCCAAAAAAATCTTGGATTTTGCTGAAAAAGCGAAAAAAAAGGGTGCAAACCTCGCTATTTTTCCAGAAATGAGTTTGTGTGGGTATCCACCACGCGATCTTCTAGATACACCAGAGTTCGTAGAAAAAAATATGGCTCTCGTAGAAAAAATTCAAAAAACGGCACCCCTTCCTCTTATTTTTGGTTTTGCCGACACAAATAAAAAACCAACGGGCAAGGCGTTACACAATGCGGCTGCCTTCATAGATGACACAGGAAAAATCCATAAACATCATAAATCTCTCCTTCCTACCTACGATGTCTTTGATGAAGCAAGGCATTTTGAAGTAGCCCATGAAATTAAAACTTCTTCTTTCCAGGGTAAAAAACTAGCTATCGTTATTTGTGAAGACAGCTGGAACGATGAAAGTTTTTGGGGAAAAAGAATTTATCACACTGACCCTATGCAAATTCTCGCCAAAGAAAATCCAAATATTTTTATTAATATCTCAGCATCCCCTTTTTCTACAAAATGGAGAAAGCTGCGCATTGAAATGATTCAACAAGCAGCCAAAAAATATAAAACGCCCTTTATTTATGTAAACCAAGTGGGAAGTAATGATGACCTTATTTTTGATGGCGGAAGTTTTGCTATCGACAAAAATGGAAAGCTTGTATGCGAGGCTAAAACCTTTGAAGAAGATCTTGTTATTTTTGACTTAGAAAAAGAAATGGGTGAAAAACACAAGGTTCACGAAGACGGTTTAGAGTCTATTTATGAAGCCCTTCTTTTGGGTATTAGAGATTATGTTCAAAAATGCGGGTTTAAAAAAGTACTCTTAGGCCTTTCAGGGGGAATTGATTCTTCCATTGTAGCAACTCTAGCTTGCGATGCCCTTGGCCCTAAAAATGTTTTAGGAATTCTGATGCCATCTCAATTTAGTTCTCAGGGAAGTCTTGATGATGCTATTGACCTCGCAAAAAATCTTAAAATGAATCATAAAATCATTCCTATTAAATCGATTTATCTCTCTTATATAGATAGTCTACGTGAAGCCTTTAAAGGAACCAAGTTCGATATCACTGAAGAAAACTTACAAGCACGAATCCGGGGAAATCTTTTGATGGCCTTCTCTAATAAATTTGGTTACCTCGTTGTCAACACCGGTAATAAATCAGAATTAGCTGTAGGCTATTGTACTTTATATGGCGATATGTCAGGTGGACTCTCTGTTTTGGGAGATGTTCCAAAAACGCTTGTATATGAACTTTGCCACTGGAGAAATAAAAAGAGCAAAGTCATTCCTAAAAACGCCCTCACAAAACCTCCTTCAGCAGAGCTTCGCCCCAATCAAACAGATCAAGACTCACTTCCACCCTATCCTATATTGGATGGCATTCTTAAAGCCTATATTGAAGATCATCTGCCTATACCCCAGATCATCAAACTGGGTTATGATGAAAAAATCGTGAAAAAAATGATTCATCTTGTAGATCTTAATGAATACAAAAGGCGTCAGGCTGCTGTGACACTTCGAATTACTTCTAAAGCCTTTGGTATTGGAAGGCGGCTGCCCATAGCTCAAGGGTACACAGAAGAAGCTCTTCGATGAAAGTTATAAATGGAATCTCAGAATTAAAACAAGCCTTTCATAATACTGCCGTCACTATTGGTAATTTTGACGGCCTTCACTTGGGCCACAAAGAAATTTTGAAAAAGCTTTGTGAAGAAGCGAAAAAAATAAAGGGTCAATCTATTGCACTTACTTTTGAACCTCACCCTTCAGAAATTTTAACACCTGGAAAAGCGCTCTCACGCATCAACACACTCAAAGAAAAAATAGCTCTCATTAAAAATCAAAACATAGATACACTCATCATTGAACCCTTTACAAAAGAGCTCGCCTCTACAACGGCACAAGATTTTTTTCATAAGATCCTCGTTCAAAAACTAAATCCTAAGGTTATTGTCATGGGTCATGACTTTCACTTTGGTAAAAATCGAGAGGGCTCTATTGATACTCTTAAAGAATTTGGAGGAAAAATAGGAATAGAAGTTATTAAAATACCCCCTTTTGAAAAAGATGGGGAAACGGTTAGCTCTTCTCTTATTAGAAAATACGTCGCTTCTGGAAATGTAGCAAAGGCTCACAAACTTCTTGGACGGCCTTTTTTCTTAGAAGGCGAAGTTGTCAGAGGTTCTGGACGAGGAAAAACAATGAAAACCCCCACTGCCAATTTAAAAATAGAAGATCGCTTGATTCCAGGAGATGGTGTTTATATTATAATGACGTATATCGATAATGTACTTCATCCAAGCGTTGGAAGCATTGGTGTCAATGTTACTTTTTCTGAAAAAGAGCCACGAAGTGTAGAAACGCACATTCTTGATTTTGTAGGAGACTTATATGGCAAACACTTGATTCTCCATTACTTAAAAAAAATAAGGGACATGAAAAAATTTCCGTCGATGGAAGAGCTCAAAAAAGAAATGGAAAATGACATTCGAGAAGCAAGGATTTTTTTTGGATGAGAAGATTTTATCTTTTAGGATATCCTTTAAATCACTCACTCTCACCCCTCATTCATACAACTCTTTATAAACATTTTAATATCGAAGCTTCTTATTCATTAAAACCTGTCTCTCAAGAAGAACTCAAAAATTTTATTTCCAAAAGAAATTTTTTTGGATGTAACGTAACATCCCCATATAAAAGTACTGTTTCCTC
>CAYJUJ010000041.1:5910-9480 GCA_964373325.1 uncultured bacterium | reverse complement strand
CATTTCCTCCTACAGAAAAGATTTTAAAAGTGGAAAGATTTTCAGAATCTGTGGCTCGAGTTAGAGTTAAGTAAATGTTACCGCCTTTTCCTCCCCTACCACCATTTCCTCCTTGTCCCCCTGATGCAGGATTAAATATACAATTCTCTTCTTCTTGAGTGCGGTACTCAACTCCGAAACGGTTTTCGATGGTTCTCGTATAATATACTTTAACACCATTACCGCCCTGGCCCCCTATAGCCCCCTTTCCACCTTGTCCACCACGAGAAATAATAATTGTTTGTTTGCGAATGAAAGGCCATACATCACTAATATTAGCTATTTTTGCTGTCTCGATAGAAACAGTTCCACCAGGATATCCTCGATAACCAGAATTAGCTTGAGGTGGTATATTAGGATCGTACTTACCTCCACGCCCATGGCCTTCCTCCATTTCATGATGAAAGTGGAGGAGTGCCTCTCTATTATAAGGATTAATACTTTTTGTCCAAGAAGCCCCATTAGCTTGTATGGGCGGTACTGTTTCTACAAGCTTTGTATTGCTAGTATCAATAATACATCCCTCAAAAGAAGCAGCATTTTTAACAGTTAAATTATAACCTTGAGTTCTGATAACCGTTCCCATTTCACAAATAAAACTTCTTCCTCTGAGATCAACTACAAGAGGTTCTCTTAAGGTATAAACACCTGCTTCCCAAAAAAGATCTTTACCTTGTAGATCAAGCGTCATTTCAATAGGTTTTGCTCTTGGATCATATTCTTTTGGTTTTTTCGCTGAATCTTTATCAGCATAGGGGGCAACATGATCTTTTAAGTTAGGAACCTCTAAGGGTGAAACAAGATTAAGCCTAAAATAATCCTTTAGTTCATCTTTATCTTTTAGAAGCTCAGCAAAGGGCTCTGGTTTTTCCGGCAAAGATTCACCAGCTAATTCAAGATTGCGAATAGCTTCTTGATAAAGCCCATAAACTTCATTATCTGTTGCTGACCAAAAGTAAATACCATCTTGATGTTTAGACATTTGCTGTGTTTGAGTTAACAAGTCTGCTCTAAGAAGAAGTGCTTCTCCCATCATTTCAGCTTTTAAAGTTGACACTAAGGAACTTGTTTTTAAAACCTCCATGCATTCAGTAAGATTCACCTCTGCCGCCTCAATGTCAGCTTGATTAAGATTAAATTGAGTCAAGGCCAATGCAACATAGAAAATGATGTTTTCATGCGTTACTTTTGATTTCGTGAGGATTTGTTCTAATTCAGCATTACTTTTAAAATCATTTTTTCTTCTTATTATTTCTTCTTCAGAACTTAGAGAGGCAGTAGGTTCTTTCACCTGACTGCGGTTAAATAAAATATATCTTATGAGAAAGCGAAAAACATCAACGCGGTTAGGATTACTATCAAGGGCCTCTAAAGCAGCTTCAAGCGCTAGGCGAAACTTACCCTTATGAACATAGGCTTTTGCTAGTTCAAAATAAAGCTCCTCAATATTTATGTATTTTGGCACTTTATTGACAATGCTTCCTACTGCTTTACTTCTTCTAATACTATTTTCTAAGCAGTAAATCCTCTCATTGATGAGTGTCGATGGTTGCAGTTTAGCAAGAAGATAATAAGTGGCAGCTAGCACTCTATTAAACTCTTCCTCAAAGGGCTCAAAATGAATAAGCTTTTCTCCTAATTTTCGGGAATTTTCTAAAATTTGTTTTTGCTCTTCAGGGCTTAATTTTTCTTGTATTGCGTCGAAATAAGCTTTTTGCAGATAAAAAGCCTCTCTTACAAAAACATTAAGCCCAACACTTCCTTCTCCACTTTGAAGAAGATCAAAGACTTCTAAAAAACGCCCTTGAGGGGTTTGAAAGTCTTTATGTGTCTCCAAAAGGAATATTATTCCTGCGACCTTTTTTTCAGCCCTTTCTCCTAGATTTTTCCCAAGATTATTTTCAATCAATGTTTTGCCACAAGCGTTTCTAAAATTTTTAGTAGGATGATCAAATGTGAAATCAACCAAAATAGGAACTGTTGTACTAGGATTTAAAGAATAAAATTTTTCAGCTAATTTTGTAAGGTTGCCTTCTGACTCATTATCAAAATTTGTTTGTAAAAGCTCTTGAGCTAGCTCTTCTATTTTTTCCCTTTCTGCAGAATCACCCAAGGAATCTATATTTTTCACCCATTCTGCCGTTTTCCCATCCTGAGGTGTAACCGAAGGAGGAGTTATTTCTGAAACTCCTGGTATTGATGTGGGCGGTATAGATTGAATCTTTTTACCACCGCAACCCACATAGAAAAAAAGAATAGAAATAAGTACTAATATTTTAACTCTCATACTATACCTCCATCTGAAGCGGGTCTTATATAATATGATTAAACAATAGGCAAGTATATTTTAGTGGGATGACAAGAAAAAAAGGCCGGGTGTTAACTCGGCCTTTTTTATAGTTTATAGCATTCTTCGAGTGGTGGTTACTTCTGAGGGAGATGGAACTACAGCTCCCGCAAGTCTTTTCTTAACTTCTTTCACGGCATTAAGAACGTTTATTCTTTTGCCAGAAACTGTAATACCTTGCAAACCTCGTAAATCATCTCCAGTGCTCATAAGAACTTCTTTAATCTCTTTATGAGTTAGTTTTGGATTCACTGATTTTAAAAGTGCCGCTGCTCCTGCTACATGAGGTGTTGCCATGGAAGTTCCACTCATCGCTTCAAAACCTTGACCTTGTGGATTCCAGCTAATGCTAGATACTACAAAAGCTCCTGGAGCTGCAACATCAACCGATTTTGCACCTGTATTCGAGAAAGATGCCAATGTGTCAGATTGTGTTGTAGCTGCAACAGAAAGAATACCATCAACATCAAACGTTGCAGGTGTCATAGGAATTTGGTCGTTATCAAAAGCATCGTTACCTGCAGCTGCTACAAAGAGTACCCCTCTATTTGAAGCATAGAGAATAGCATCTTTCAAAGCTCGACTTTCGGCCAACTCATCCATATGCCCACCCCATGAGGCATTAATAATAGAGGCTCCATTATCAGCAGCATAGTAAATGGCATCAACAAGATCTGATAACTCACCTGAACCAAAACCGTACAGGCCTTTTAAAGGCATGATTTTGACATTGGGTGCAACCCCAACAACGCCACCATTTCCAAGGGCTCCTGCAATAATACCTGCTACGTGAGATCCATGATGCCCATCATCAAATGGAGAGTTATCGTTATGCACAAAATCCCAACCATGCACGTCATCAACATAACCATTTTGGTCATCATCAACACCTGGCTTTCCATTTAATTCTTTTTGGTTTGTCCAAATGTTAGAGTTTAGATCTGGGTGATTTAAATTAACACCCGTATCAATAACAGCTACAGTAACCTCTGCCGTTTTAGAAAGATCTACTTCTTTCCAGGCATCATATGTTTTGATGAGGTTATGCTGGTAGAGATGCCTTTGTAGATCGTCTGATTTTGAAGGATCAAAGGGAAGATTTTTAAGTTCTTCGTTTTTAGTAACATCAACAATAGCCATTTTGCTGTTACTGACTCCAAATTCGTCAATCATTTCATCCACAA
>CAYJUJ010000041.1:0-5900 GCA_964373325.1 uncultured bacterium | reverse complement strand
AATTTTCTAAAATTAGAGTAAGGTGCAGCAAGGTTGAAGAGCAAAAAATCTGGAATTTTCCAGAGGTGATCAATAAGCCCTGCTCGAACATATTGAGGATGTGGCTTACTCAACGATGCATTAAGCTGCACTGTACGTCCGAGTGGTGTCAAAATTACATTTTCATCCGGTAGATCACTTAAGATATGCGCTGTGAACTGAGAGGTGTGAACTGTAAATGATTTTTCTGAATAAAAACGCCTTTGAATAGAACCAAGCATTCCTAATAAATCTTTAAAAGCACCTAATTCTTCAACAAGGTCTGGAAAACTTGGGTTAGAAACAGTTAAGCTAACCATGTAAGAGCCACGTCTTTCTGGTTTAAATTGAAGCACAGGGCTGCGACTTACAGTTGTTCCTTTTTCAAAACCCGGTCCTGTTACACTCCATCTAAATGTCATAGGTGAATCATCCAATGTAAAGCTTCTAGAAGCATCAGCAACAACAGTTTCACCTAATTCTATTTTTGTTTTAACTTTTCCTACACGAATTCGCGGTTCTTTAGAATAATCTGATCTCATGGCGGCAGATTCAGCTGAAGCTCTATGTGCTTTCTCATAAAGCTCTAAGTATCTTTGGTCTGGAATGAGCCTTTCAAAAAAGTAATTGGGTTCTACGTATTCAACATCAAGCGTAGAACCACCTGATGTAACACCGATGTTTCGTCTGTCTTCTCTGGTCAATTCTTTTGTGACAGGCTTTTCGGTGACAATAGGCTTTGCGTGATTGCGAAGTTTGATGATGGAACCTTTTTGAATAACTTTGGGAGAATAATAGTGTTGGAGCTCCGACTGAACATCGAGTACTTCTTTTTCGCTCAGATTTGCGAATGCCATTCCTGAGAGTATGCACACACACATCCCAAGAAACACAAAGATACTTCGTCTTGTCATGGGAACCTCCTGACTTGGGTAGGACGTAAACAACAAACAATACCTCTAATTAATTGACCCTAGTGGCGTTAACGCACCCTGTCAAATACTTTTTTCTTATGGGTGGGAAGATAAAAATTGAGGATTCAAGTAAAATTTTCAGTGTTCTCGTCACTCAGACCCCGGACTTAATCCGGGGGAAGAGTCCATTTATTTTATTATTAATATGGATTCTTCGGTCGGCACTATTGTGCCTCCCTCTGAATGACAATATAGAATATTGACTTTTATTTTCTCTTGGTTAAGACATTATTATCGTGAAAAAAATTCTTATATCAGGTTTTTTAATTCTCAATTTTTGTATTGTTCAAGGATTTGCGCTAGATTCCCCAAATATTTCTCTGATTCAAGAACACGTGAATTTTTTAGCCTCTGATAAACAAGAAGGAAGGGGAATAGGAACAGAGGGTATTTGGAAGTCAGCTCGTTATATTGCAAGTCATTTTTCAGAATATGGTTTGTTACCTTTTGGTGATGGCAGCACTTATTTTCAAAACTTTTTTGTTACAAAAGGGAGTATTCGTTTAAAAGTAGCAAATGTTGTTGCCCTTCTTCCTGCAAATGATCCAACTCTTTCAGAAAACTATGTTGTTGTTGGCGCCCATTATGATCATCTAGGTTATGGTTCTTTTGGCTCACTCGATCCAGAAAATCCAGCCATTCATAATGGTGCTGATGATAACGCGTCAGGCGTAGCTGCAGTTTTGGAAGCTGCTCGCATTTTTTCACAGGCTTTCTTCCCCCACGGCAATCTGGTTTTCATAGCCTTTGCTAGTGAAGAGCTTGGGCTTTTGGGTTCTGCCCATTTTGTAAAAAGTCCACCCTATGATGTTTCTCAAACATTTGCCATGTTTAATTTAGATATGGTTGGAAGAATGAAAAATAATTCTCTAACGGTTTTTGGAACTGGCACGGCAAAAGAATGGGATTCTTTAATTGATGAAATAAATCAATCTCAAAACTTAGATATTCATAAGCGCCCTTCAGGTCTTAGCCCTTCTGATAATACTTCTTTTTACGTAAAAGATATTCCAGTTCTTTTTTTCAACACGGGCTCTCATGGGGAATATCATCAACCAACAGATGATATTGCACTTATTAATTTTGAAGGAATTGGAAAAGTGATTTCTTTTATGGATAGTGCTGTTCTTTTTGTGACGGGAAGGACAAAAAAACTTCAATTTCAAAAAACAAAAGATCCTCATGAGGATCCAGGTGAAGGTCATGGCATGCCTTATTTCGGATCTATTCCTGATTATAGTTTTGAGGGGCCGGGTGTTAAATTAAATGGAGTACGCACCGGTTCTCCTGCTGAAGAAGCAGGGCTTAAAATGGGAGATGTTATTATTCGGATAGATAATATCGAAATCAAAGATATTTATGATTACACAAATCTACTCAAATCTCGGAAGCCTGGTGATGTTATTGAGCTTGTGTATCAGCGTGGGAACGAAGAAATAACCACCAAGGCCACCTTACGTAAAAGATAAAAAAGGTGCTGTCCAAAAATTTCATTCACAATACGGGTTCCTCTTTCTTTGTCATCCAGAGGAGGGCCACAGGCCCGACGAAGGATCGATATTCAAATAAAATTAAAACTTAAATCTTCCCATTCTGGATTTTGAGAAACAATAAGGTCAGTTTTATATGCTCTTGATTTCCCTTTTATTTTTTTCTCAGCTGTAATAGCCTCATTAATATCTGTAAATTGCTCAATATAAACTAATCTTGTGAGATCATATTTTTTAGTAAAACCTTCAACTAGTTTTTGCTTATGTTCACTGATTCTTCTCTGAATATCATTTGTGACCCCTGTATAAAAAGCATTAGTAGCTTCATTAGTAAGTATATACACATAATAATATTTCATAGCTAATTTTAATATCGATTCTTCGGTCGTTCTGCTTAGCAGAACTCCCTCTGAATGACAAAGGAGGGGATGACATAAATATATATATTTTCGGACAGCCTCCTTGTAACCTGCTGAAATCCGCCATCTTTTTAAAAACCTCTTTAGTATCTAGTACTTACAGCCGATCTTTAGTATAATAAAGGAAGTTGGTACGTTGTGGTAACCGTTGTTCCTACCATTTGTAATTAAGATCTATGAAAAAATGTTTTTTTAAACTTTGTGTCATGCTTTTGGCATTTGCGCCTATTTTTCCATTTGCTGGCTCTAGTAACAACGGTGGGTTTGCTCATGTAGATGAGTCCACACAAATCAAAGATGTTACAAATATGATTTATTTAGATCAAGAAAGATTTTTGTATGTTCAAAATGGAAGTCTCGTTTTTGAAAATATGGGGATGTATTATGAACTCATCCCTGTAAAAGATGAACTTCGCTTTAAAGCCGCTTATAAGGATGGGATTTTGGCTGTTCTTTATGAAGCAACCCATGATTCAGCTTATGAATTATTTTTACTTATCTTAGATACTCAAGTGAGTTCAAAACCTCAGATTTTTTCAATAGAGAAAAGTATTTTTCCATTTTCAATGGAGATTGTTGGAAAAAATAATGTAGTTGATGAAGTTTATTTTGCGCTTGCTTATATTGCTGCTGATGCTGAAAATCTAGGAATTTCACATGTAAAAACCCTTGCCTATAAAGTGGTAAATGGCATTGCCACTCACGGCCAAGAAATCATTGTAGCCACGGGTCAAGTAAGCGGGTTATCGATGTCAGGAAATTCCATTCATTGGAGGCAAGTTTCAGAAAAGGGTGAGACCCACTCTTTTTATGCATTTTTTAGTTATCATGGTCTTTATAAAATATTTGAAAAGGCCGCCCTCTTAGATTTTAGAAAAGTAAGAATATTTAATGAGATTGCCACGGCTCAAGATAAAATTTATTTTGTCGGCTCTGATGATAGTGGTGAAACAAAATTAGGTGTTTTAAGTGAAAACAATGGTGAAGTAGAATCTCATTCTTTGTCACCTGTCTTTTTAGAAGGAGCAGAACTTTTAGCATTTTCATATCTTAAAGGAACTCTTTTAGTCATCGTTGAGAGAGATTACGAGTATCAAAACTTACATTCTATTCTTTATTATGTGGAAGGAAGTACCTTTAAAAAGATGGCGGAATTTTCTCATGCTTTACCCGCTCATCTTACATTGAATAGAAGTTTAAGCTCTTTTTTACAAATTTTGAATAAAAATGAAGTAGAGCTTTCTATAGCAAGCACTGTTTCAGCAGGAAAAAAATCAGCTACTTATGAGTTAAAGCGTCGTTTCCGTTCGTTATAATACTTATTTTACTATGAAGTCATTAAATCGTTTCTTTATTATTGGCATCCTTCTTATCTTTATCCATTGTGGTAAAGAAAGTGGCGTTGGTGGTGGGCTTGGTTCTATTGCGTCTCTTGCGGGTGGGCTTACTTTTAATGTTCTAGGAGTAACCACTCCAACATCAGCCTCTCCCCAAGTCTCTCCTGTTATAACTACCACTCAGGCTTTGCGAATTCCTAGAAGTAGTTTTGAAATTCAACTTCAGGCATCCAAAGATTTAGATCTAACAACTGTTAATGGAAACACAGTTTTATTTTATGATAAACAAAATCCCAATACTCTTATTGTAAGTCAGGTCATTCTCGGACAAAACAAAGTTGTTTCAATTGTGCCAGCATCTGCCGTCCAAAATGATCGAGTTTATAGTATTGAAATTACCCAAGATGTTAAAGCAGTGGATGGTTCTTTTGTAGCTCAGAATCAATTGTTTGAATTTAATTCTCCTGAAACACTTCAAAATCTAGGACCAGCTTATGCTGAAATGCCAGCTGATGGTAATTCTTATCCTATAAATCTTAATGTTTCTCCTGTAGGCGATGGGGTTGATTTTAATGTTACTATTTCTAGGGGGGCTATCTCTCCTTCAGTCAAAAGTTATGGGGGGCAAATAGCTTTAACAGTAACCACAGATAAAAAACGTGCAGGACCTGTTATGATTCATGTTAAAACTCAAGATGGTTTTTATGTGGGAGATTATAAACTTCATTTTGGGGCGATGTGCCCCTTGAATAAGTTACAAACGCTTGTAACCTCCCCCGGCATTCTAGATCCTCTTCAAACAGGGCGGGGAGAATATATGAAAGTTCCCATGACACTTTCTGTGCCCTCAACTGTTTATACAGGTTCTCTCGTAGTATTTCCTTCTCAAAATCTTTTTGGATTTTATTTGGCAAATATTAAAGGGACAGGTTCTGATCCTGTTCATGAACTTCAAGGGGGTTGTCAGAGCTTAAATGTAAGTGCCACCCTTCCTGGTTATGATCCAGATGGATTAGTTTACACAAAACAGGGGCTTTACAGTGGCGGGTTGTGGCACGTTTATGCTCACTTTCCGTCATACACTTCTTTTCATCTTGGAGCGTCTGGAGTAGATAATATTAATGACTTAACTGGAATTTCAGATGGTGCAATAACAACCCTTTTTGCGGCTGATGGTCTTGGTCAAGTTTTTAAAGTAGAGGCCAATGGCAATAGGTTTTTAAGCCAAAGTAGAATTTTTGATGGCAACTTTGGACTGAGTGGTGCAAAAGAAGCCTCTGTTGCAGTCAGTGAAAAAAATCAAAAAGTTTATATTGTAAAAAGGAATAGCCCCCATGCTGCAAGCCCCATTGTTATTGTTGAAAGAGATTTTCAAGGTGGAACCCCACAACAAGTAATACAACTGCCAACTACTATTGTGCGCGTGAATCGAATTCTTTTTAATGGATTAGATGATCGTATTTATGCAACAGGTAATGGTTCTGGTTACTGTTATATTTTGAGGGTAGATCCTATATCTCATTCCTTTGAAGAATTTTTTAAGTGGAATTCTAATACTGCAACTTCAGAGATTAGAGATTGTGCTGAGATGATGGCTGTGGATGAAAATTTTAATCTTTATTTATCCATTCCTGCACTAAAATCAACCAATGCCGCAGCTGA
>CAYJUJ010000040.1:0-9538 GCA_964373325.1 uncultured bacterium | reverse complement strand
AAATGGCATACTCATTCCCCTTCCAGGCATTGAGAAAGGACTCATACCACCACCCATCATTGCAATATTATGTGGTTGCTGAATCATTCCACCAGCTGTCCATGGGGGATAACCCATGCTAGGCAACATACTTCCGGTAGGACCAAAGGGTGTTCCACCTGAAAAAACACCAGGCATGAAAGGCGTTCCAAAACCACCAAACATAGGCATTTGCATGCCGGGCCCATTTCTTAGAAGCCAAGCAACACCTAAAGCTCTTCCATGAAGCTCAGAAGCTTCTTTACTTAATTTTTCTGCTTCTTTTTTGTCAGTAGTTTCTGAAGCTCGAGCCAACTTTCCGCGAATTTGCTTATCAAGATCTTCTAGTATTTGGAAACTTAATTTACTTCGCTCTTGAGAAGCACGAGCTGAAGCAATAATAGGATGTTCTCCCTTTAGAATGATTCGTAGTGCTGGAACAACATTATTGTAAGAAGATTGAGTCTTCTCATACTCTTTTGTAAGACCTGCTAATACTTCGCAAAGCTTACGAATAGCTCCATCTCTTTCACCAATGGTTTGTCCACGTGTTGAAAGACTTCTTTCTAATTCATCAGCTCTTGTTTTAAAAGGTGTTGCGAACTGTAGAGATCTAGTTAAAGCTAATTTCTCATAATTCTCAAGTTCTCTTTTTTGAGTTTCTAAAGTCGCAATGTCGCTTTCAAGCTGAGAAATAGAGCTATCTGCTTCATTGAGAATACTCTGAATAGAAGCATATAAGTCATCAAAATTTGCATTCGTTTTTAATGTTTTAAGTGCCTTATAATATGCCAATTCATCTTTTTTGAATGCGGTTTCTGCAGTGTTAATTTCAATCTTTTTATTAACAATATCAATTTCTTTTTGAATGCGTTCAAGACTGCCAGAAGTTAATCTATCTCGAGCTTGTTCCAATGCAATTTTCTGGTCATTTAAGCTTTGAGAAAGATATTTATAGGTAGCTTTATTATCTGCACGACTTTCTTTAAGCTCATTGATTCTCTCTATAATTTGATCTTCTGTTAATTTAGCGCTTATTCTGTCAACAGAAACAGCTTGACCTACAGGTATCAATAACCCTACCAGCACCAACATCCACAAGAACTTCATATTTTTTACTACTTTCATCACACTTACTCCTCTTTTATTAGATAATGTCAAACAGTCCATTTCCAAACATTTGTTCCATCTGGCCCTGCATTAAAACTTGTTGTTGCATAGTATTATCCATCCAATCCTGCACAGGATTTCTCATCATTGATGGAGAAATCAAAGGAAACCCACTAGCTAAAGGTGAACTAAAACCATCATCATAAGGTACGCTAGGTGTCCTCATATCAACCATATCGTTTCCATAAGGAATACTTTGCCCTTGCGCCAAAGCATCAGCAATTCTTCCACGACCCACATAACTCACAGCATCTCCAAAAGTTCTGACTGGTTGTCTTTGACCTACAGGATAAGAAACTCCCTGCCCTTGAAATCTTCCACCAATGGCTGAAAGCATGAGATTATATTGTTGCTCTTCATCCAAAGAAGCTAGCCTTGGATTGCGAATTCTTGCAGCGCGACGAGGATCAGCTGCTGCGTAAAGATCTCGTTGCAAGTTTTGAAGAGTTACTTGATACCGCTGCATTGTTTGAGGAAACTCAATTTGAGCTTGCATGAGTTCAGCCTGTTTTTGAGGTAATAATTTAGAAGCAATTTCTGTTTTTCTCTCAGCAGAGGTGCCTTCTTTGTTATATTCTTCTTGTAGTTTTGCCGCATCAGCTTGAATTGTTAAAACTTTTTGAGCATGATCATTATACAAAGCATATTGTTGATTCTGTATGATAGAACCAAGATGTCTTGACCTCATTTGAATTTGCATATCTAAAGATGCAATATATTGCGCCAATTGTTCTTTTTCACGAGGATTGCGAGTTTGAGCAAACAAAACTTCTAATTCATCTCTTTTTTGTTTCAATTGTTCAATGTCTTTTTCATATCCTGAAATAACTTGATCAGTACGATTTGATTGAAGAACTAACCCCATTCTTTCTAAAGCTTGTGCAAATTCCGATTTTTGTTTTTCTATTTTTTCATTTAAACCACTTGCGACTTTCTCAATTCCCGCCACAAGTAAAAGCATTTTTTGATCATTATCAGCTTGAATTTTCTGAATACATTTTACAAATAAAGCCGTAAGTTCATCGTATTTGGAGCTCTCAACTGCGGGGGTAGCTTGAGGCGCTGGATCTGCATGATGACCTTCAGCTGCTACAGATCTCTCGACACTTCCTAAACGACTTGTAATATCTTTTATTTCATCTTGTTCTTGTCGAATTGCTTTATCAATAATTTGTAGGAGTTGATTTTTATTAATTAATCGTGTTAACGCCCCTGCTATTTCCTCATCCTTAGCAAAAAAAACAAGTTCTGTAAGAGTAACATTTACTCTATTATGACCACCATTGAGCTCATAAGTGCATGCAATTGGTTTATTCTTTTCTAAATAATCTGACACTTCTGTTTCATCTTTATCTTTAAGAAAACGATAAACAAAAAGAAGTTGCTTCAATTTGTGATTAGATTCATCAAGCACTTCTTTGTAATGTGTTGTCAGATTCATACTCTTATCTCCATCAGCCAAAGCGGCGCTTAAGAAAATACTTAAGGCTGCAATGGCTACAGCTATCCTTAAAAAAAACTTCCAATCTAAAACTTGTTTCATTCTACTACCTCTCTCGAAATCAACCTTCTCAACGTGAACTTGAGCCTAGTCATAGTACTTCTCTCACACTAAAATAAAGCAAGTGGTATGCCACCAAAATGAGTATGAAAATTAATAATTAATTTCAAGTACTTAACTCAGAAAAGCTTGTTTTTACTGACTTTCAAGTTTTGCCCAAAAAATCATGTAATCATGTCAAAATAGTCTTCATTGATGAATAAAATTAATCAAAATCAGCTAGTTAGCATTAAGTAAGAAATCTTAGTTGGTTGTAAAATGTTTATACACATAAAAGTGCTTTGTTTTTAGCGATAAAAAACCGATAAGGATGTGTATGAAACTTTCTAAAAATGCCCAAATTGTTCTTGAAAGTCGGTATCTTAAAAAAGACGATCAGGGGCGAGTTGTAGAAACTTCGGAAGCTATGTTTCGAAGAGTTGCTAAAGCTGTCGCTTCCATTGATAAACACTACAGAGACTTTAGTGCCAAAAAAACTGAAAAATCTTTCTATGAAATGATGACCCATCTTGAATTTTTACCCAACTCTCCAACCCTTATGAATGCAGGAGAAAAAAAGGGTCAACTAGCAGCTTGCTTTGTTCTACCCGTTCCAGACTCTCTTGAAGGTATTTTTGAAGCTATTAAAGAATCAGCCCTGATTCATCAATCAGGTGGAGGAACTGGATTTTCATTTTCAAATCTTCGCCCCAAAAATGATATTGTAAAAACAACCCATGGCGTTTCAAGTGGGCCCGTTTCCTTCATGAATATTTTTGATGTTGCTACAGATACTATCAAACAAGGGGGGCGGCGCCGAGGTGCCAATATGGGCATTCTAGATATTCACCATCCAGATATATTGGAGTTCATTAATTCTAAAAATAAAAATAAAATTACTAATTTTAATATTTCTGTAGCAGTTGATAGAGCTTTTATGAAAGCTGTTTTCAAAAATAAAAACTACAACCTTATTAACCCAAGAACTCAAAAAAAAGTTAAAACTCTCAATGCCAAAAAAGTTTTTAAAGAAATAGCTAAAAACGCCTGTAAATACGGTGATCCAGGAATCATCTTTCTAGATGAAATTAATAAATACAATCCAACCCCTGAAATAGGCCCTATCGAAAGTACGAATCCTTGTGGTGAACAACCGCTTTTATCTCATGAATCCTGTACATTGGGTTCCATTAACGTATCTAAAATCGTTAAAAACAAAAAAACCGATTGGGATAAACTAAGAAATCTAGTACACACCGCAACACATTTTCTTGATAATGTTATCGATGCCAATACTTATCCATCAGAACAAATTAGATACATAACAGCACAAAATAGAAAAATTGGATTGGGTATTATGGGATGGGCTGATTTTCTTATTCTTTTGGGTATTCCTTATGCATCTAAAGAAGCCATTCGGCTTGCAGAAAAACTCATGAAATTCATATCAAAAGAAGCAAAGGTGATGTCCCAAAAACTTGCTAAAACTAGGGGGCCCTTCACCAATTTCAAAAAAAGCATATTTAAAAAAGGCCCTCATCAAAGAAACGCTACGCTTACAACTATTGCACCCACGGGAACGCTTAGCATTATTGCCGATTGTTCAAGTGGTATTGAACCCCTTTATGCCATTTCATTTAAAAGAAATGTTCTTGGAGGAAAAACTCTCAAAACCGTCAGTCGGTTTTTAGCCCCAACAGCTTACGAAATTGCACCTCTATGGCATATTAAAATGCAAGCGGCATTTCAAAAATACACAGACAATGCCGTTTCAAAAACTGTGAATCTCCCAGCCTCCACAACCCCAAAAGATGTGGAAAAAATATATAAACTTGCCTATAAGCTCAAGTGTAAAGGCGTTACCGTCTACCGCGACACCTCCAAAAAAGGTCAGGTTCTTGTAGTGGATGACCTCCTATGATACGACCTATTCATGTCTTATTTCATTACTTTAGAAGGCATTGAGGGGTGTGGAAAATCAACTCAAATCAAACTACTCAAAAACTATCTTGAGAAAAAAACAAAAACTTCTGTTGTTTTAACCCGCGAACCAGGTGGAACAATCATCGCTGATCAGATTCGAAAAATCCTTCTTTCAGGCGAAAATAAAAACCTAACTGCCTTAACAGAGTTATTTCTTTATGAAGCAAGCCGCTCTCAACATGTTTCAGAAATCATTAAACCTGCCCTCAAAAAAAAGCAGATTGTTCTTTGTGACCGTTTTTTTGATGCAACGACTGTTTATCAAGGTATAGCAAGAGGGCTTGGAATGGCTTTGTGTAAAAAGTTAAACCAACTCGCCACTGAAAACCTCTCCCCCCATCTTACATTAGTCATTGATTGCCCAGTAGAAATTGGGCTTTCTCGCTCCCGACTCAGGCTTGCAAAAGAAAAAAGTGTTGAAACTCGCTTCGAAGAAGAGGATCTTCTATTTCATAAAAAAGTACGAGCAGGATACTTAAAACTTGCAAAACAAGAGCCCAAAAGAATAAAGGTTATTAATGGAAATCAGGAAATAATGAAAATTCATGAGAATATATGCTCTGTCATCCAGAAGGAGCTACTGCGACTGAAGGATCCAAAAAAATGAATATTATCGGCCACTCAAAACAAATAAATATTCTTCAAAAAATAATTGAAAGCGGAAAAATCGCTACAACCTATGGTTTTTTTGGAATTTCAGGAATTGGAAAAAAAGCGACCGCTCTCAATTTTGCCAAGGCAGTTAACTGCTTGCAAGATCCCTGCCTCCGCAGGGATGACGAATGCAATTGCCAGAGCTGTCATAAGATTGAAACGGGAAATCATCCTGATATTGTCATGATTACTCCTCCAGAAAAAAACAAAAATATCAGAATTGAAGAAATAAGAACTCTTCAAAAAGATCTTGCTTATAAACCTTATGAGGCAAAGCATCGCTTTTTTATCATCGATGATGCTCATCTCATGACTGTGAGCGCTTCCAATGCCCTTTTAAAAAACCTAGAAGAATCCTCCACCCACACAAGCTTTATTCTTATAGCAACAAGTCCAAAAAAACTTTTACCTACCATTGTTTCTCGTTGCCAAAAAATCCTTTTCTCCCCTCTAACTCCGGAAGACATATCTAAAATTTTAGATCTTCCCCCCATTCTTGCGCGTCTTTCTCAAGGAAGCCTAGAGTTAGCACTTTCCTTATCAGAAAGCCTTCTTGACCCAAGTAAAAGAAAAGAACTCATTCAAAATCTAAAAACAAAACACCCCACAGAGTGGGCAGAAACACTGAAACCTGAAGATTTGAACTTCTTTAAAACGTGGTATAGAGACCTCCTCATTACTAAATGCGCCCCGACGTTATTAGATGCTATTATTAATAAAGATCTGTCAGACCTGTTACAACAAGAGAGTCAATCTCCATCTCAACAGGAACTCATCAAAAAAATGCAGGTTGTATTTGAGGCTGAAAATAGGCTAGAATTTAATGTTAATAAGCAACTCGCTTACGAGTGGATGATGCTTCAGTTGAGTGAGAGGGGAATAAAATGAGCATTGTTGGAGTTCAATTTAGAACCGCTGGAAAAATATATGATTTTTCCTACGAAAATTTAGAGCTTCAAAGAAATGATCCTGTTATTGTCGAAACAGAGGAAGGCATGGCGATGGGTACTGTTGCCATTCTTTCAAAAAGGATAGCAGATCCTCAATTAAAACTAAAACCTCTTCTCCGAAAAGCCAATGAAAAAGACTTTCGCATGCAAGAGCGGAATGAAAAAAGAGCTCAAATTGCACGGGACTTTTGCAAAAGAAAAATAAACGAAACAGGGCTGCCTATGAAATTGGTAGAAGTGGAATATCTTCACCTTGGTAATAAGGCCGTTTTCTACTTTACTGCAGAAGAACGGGTCGATTTTAGAAATCTTGTCCAAGACCTTGTCAAACGCTTCCACACGCGCATTGAGCTTAGACAAATTGGCGTTCGTGATGAAGCTAAAATAACGGGGGGTATTGGCATTTGTGGACGTGAGCTTTGTTGTTCCACTTGGCTTAGAGAGTTTCAACCTATTTCTATCAATATGGGACGAAATCAGAATTTAAGTACTGGCCCCTCTAAACTAGCAGGGCAATGTGGAAGGCTTAGATGTTGTCTTCGCTATGAAAACCAAACTTATACAGAACTTAGAAAATCCCTACCTTCAAGCTGTGGCTCTTGTGCTAAAACCAAGCAAGGTGTGGGTACCGTTGTTAATCTTGAGATTCTTAAACAAAAATTTTCCATAAAATTAGATGATAGCGAAAAAGTACTTGAATTAGGCCCCGAAGATTTTATTGAAGAGTTGGGTTCTCCCCAAAAAGTGACTCATGAAGAGAAATATCCCGAAGAAGATGACCTCCACTAAGACCTTCTACGTCACTACCCCCATTTACTACGTTACCGACTCACCCCACATCGGCACCGCCTATACAACTATAGCTTGCGATGTCTTGGCACGATTTTATAGACTCCTCTCTTATGATGTTTTTTTTCTGACAGGAACAGATGAGCATGGCCAAAAAATTGAAGATGCAGCCAAAAAAAATAATGAAGAACCCATTGAATTAGCTAACCGAGTCGTCCAAAACTACATTGACACCTGGAAGCTTCTCAATATTTCTTATGATCGATTTATTAGAACTACTGAAGAAGAACATAAAAAAGTAGTTTTAACCCTTCTTAAAAAAGTCATCGATGCAGGAGATATTTATTTAGGAAAATATGAAGATTGGTATTGCATGCCTTGCGAGGCCTTTTATACAGAAACACAACTTATTAATGGCAATTGCCCTGTGTGTCAGAGATCCGTTCAAAAACTAAAAGAAGAAAGCTACTTTTTCAAAATGTCAAAATATGAGAAAAAACTTCTAGATTATATTGAGAAAAATCCAGATTTTATTCAACCTCAATCCAGAAGAAATGAAGTTTTGAGTTTTGTAAAATCAGGCTTGAAAGACTTATGCATGAGCCGAACCACAATACACTGGGGCATCCCCATGCCAGAAATTCAAAAAACAAAGAAAACTCATCTCATCTACGTTTGGTTCGATGCACTGATTAACTACTTAACTGGAATTGATTATCTAAAGAGTCAAAAATTTAATAGCTACTGGGAAAATTCAGTTCATCTTATTGGAAAAGATATTTTGCGGTTTCACGCGGTGTATTGGCCTACGATGCTCATGTCGATGGGGCTCCCCTTGCCTAAAAAAATATTTGCACATGGATGGCTTACAACAAAAGGTGGAGAAAAAATTTCAAAATCAAAAGGAAACATTATTCAACCAGAAGAGCTTGTAAAAGAATTTGGATTGGATCCGCTCCGTTATTTTCTTCTCAGAGAAGTTCCCTTTGGTTTTGATGGTGAATATTCAAAAGAAGCACTCATCCACCGTATTAATAGTGATTTAGCGAATGATTTAGGAAATCTTTTATCTCGAGCCATTAAAATGGTTGAGAATTATTGTGAAGGCAAAACTCCAAAAAAACCAACAAAGCTTTTAGCTCAGGAAAAAGATTTGAGCGATCTCAGTCAAAAAGTAGTTCTCGAGACAAAAAAATATTTTGAAGAAACCACTTTTTCAAAGGCGCTTACCTCCATTTGGACACTGATTGGAAGCGCTAATAAATATCTCGACACAAAAGCCCCTTGGAAGCTAGCCAAAGAAGGAAAAACTGAAGAGGTTGAGGTATCACTCTACACTTCTCTTGAAACTTTAAGAATCACAGCCCTTTTGACCTATGCCTTTATGCCAGAGAGTAGTCAAAAAATTTGGGATGCTTTGGGGCTCAACAAAAAAATCTCTGAGCAAAACCTAGAAAAAGAATCTGTATGGGGCTTATTACCAGAGGGATTATCTATTAAAAGTACTCCACCCTTATTCCCACGGATTACAAAATGAGTTCATCGCAACACCATCTTACATTTATCGATAGCCATGCCCATTTAGAGTGGGATAGTTATAAAACAGATTTCGATGAAATGCTCGCTCGAGCTTATGCTGCCAAGGTGGAGCTTATCTTAAACATTGGTACAACCCTAGAGCATAGTAAAAAAGGGATAGAACTTGCCTCCAAACACAAGCATATTTTTGCAACCGTTGGTATTCACCCTCACGAAGTTAAAAGTGTACCTCAAAACTACTTAGCAGAGCTCAAAAAAATGGCCGAGTACCCAAAAGTTAAAGCCATTGGGGAAATTGGGCTTGATTATTTTTATGAACACTCCGATCGAAAAACTCAGCTTAAGTGCTTTGAAGAACAAGTAGCTCTTGCTAAGGAACTAAAGCTGCCTTTAAGCATTCACTGTCGAGACGCATTTAAAGACGCTTTTGAAGTTCTTGATAGGGTTGGTTATTCAAATGGCGTTTTTCATTGTTTTACAGGTACATGGGAAGAGGCACAAACTGCTGTAGAAAAAGGATTTTATATTTCTATTTCTGGCATTGTCACATTTAAAAAATCAACAATTCTTCAAGATGTGGTGAGACATCTACCCATTGAAAAAATGCTTATTGAAACGGATGCACCCTTTCTAGCTCCCGAACCACATCGCGGAAAGCGCAATGAACCTGCCTATGTTCGATATACCGCTCAAAAAATAGCAGACCTTAAAAATCTCTCTTTGGAAGAAGTAGCGACTATTACAACCCAGAATGCAACAAAGGTATTTTCTCTTTAAGGTGGTGTTCCAAAAGCCTGTTCTCAATTGTCATCCTCCGGCTTGACCGGAGGATCCATCTGGATCCCCTCTTAAGCTTGCCTTTACAAGGCAAGGCGGGGATGACAGGCTTTTGGAA
>CAYJUJ010000039.1:6250-9558 GCA_964373325.1 uncultured bacterium | reverse complement strand
AAATTCATCTTGTACTTGACTTGAAAATTTATATTTTTTAACACAGAGTTCAGCAGCATTACCCATGTGAAAATCGTTGTACACTTCCCAAAGGCCATCTTTAACCATAGAGTCAACAACGCTTCCATGCCCTAGTCGATAACCAGTTCTTGCTCTCTCTAAAAGATAGGGTGCTTGCGACATACTTTCCATACCCCCCGCAACAACAATATTGGAGTCTCCTACGAGGATGGATTGCCCTGCTAACATGACTGCTTTAAGCCCAGAACCACACACTTTATTAATCGTCATGCAAGAAACTTTTGGGGGGATCCCCGCAAAAATAGATGCTTGTCTGGCAGGTGCCTGACCCAGCCCTGCAGTTAAAACACAGCCCATAATGACTTCATCTACTTCATCTGCTTTTACTTTTGCTCTTTGAAGTGCTTCTTTAATAGCGGTACTTCCTAATTGAGGGGCAGTAAGAGTTGCTAAAGAACCACAAAAAGAGCCAACAGGCGTTCTCGCAGCGCTTAAAATGTACAAGTCTTTTTTCATTTTCGATTTGTTTGTCATCCCCGCTGGGTCCCAGCCTTCGCTGGGAGGGATCCAGACCTTTCAAATGATACTAATATCGATTCTTCGAGTTTTCAACCCTCTGAATGACAGTTTATTCAAGGACCCTTATTGAGCTATAGAAACTTGTCAAGGATTTGAGAAAACTGCCTAAAATTGTACCTGGCATTTTTAGGCCTCAAAAGTGCCAGGCACTTTTCAATCATGGGAGTAGTTTTTTCATAAAGCTTATAAAAATTATATTGTTTCCGCTTTTTTAAATTCCTAAATTTCAGAATGCTTTACTTCAGAACTACATAAAATTTCTACGTTTTTTGATTTTTTTCTTTCCTAATATTAAGTTTGGCATCTCTCTTGCAACACATGATCATGTTGTTGTTGTGTTATTTGACAGAGAGGTGTTAATGCTGAGAGTTGGTAAAACTCTTGCACTGTTAGTAGTCGTCATATTATCTTTTAAACCTTCACAAATTTGGTCTGTCCCACTCCACCATCAAAGTCAAAGCTGTCTTGTTCATTTCGATGATTTTCAAGAATTAAAAGATCAATTAAGAGAAAATCAAAAGGCTTCTTCTTGGAGGAGTCGAGATTTTTCAGTGCCAGCTGCTTTTTCATCATCGGTTGGAAATGGGTGTTTCAAGGGTTTTGCCCCCTGCAGAAATGACTTCGTTTCCTACAACTCGTACAGATCGTATTTTAGTCATTTTAGTAGAGTTTGAAGGGGAGGGGGAAGAAAAGGGGCCATTGCATAATGAAATTCCAAAGCCACAACCACCCAAAACTTCAACTTTGTGGGTGTCTGACTTTGCAGTTGAACATTATAATGACATGCTTTTTAGTCGTGATCACGGTGCTCTTAGCATGGCTAATTATTATTTGGAGCAATCGAGTGGTCGCTATACGGTCGAAGGAAAGGTAGTTGGTTGGTATAAACTTCCTCATCCGGAAAGCTATTATGGTGCAGATAATGTTTCGTCTTTAGCTCGAGGAACCGATTCCAAAAACGGTCCTGTGTGGAGAGTCGTTTCCGATGCTATCAGAATGATTCCAGAGAGTGAAATAGATTGGGATTATTTTGATCAAGAAGATCGCTATGATTATGATGGAGATAAAAACTTCAGAGAACCTGATGGTTACATAGATCATGTCATGCTTGTTCATGCAGGTATGGGGCAGGAAGCAGGTGGTGGGCTTCAAGGAAGCAATGCTTTGTGGAGTCATCGCTCTATTGCAAACTATGTTCATAACGGTGGTCCTTTAAGATTAGGCCCACAAAAATATAAACAAAATGGGGGACTTAAAGTAGAAGGCACTCATGATTTATGGGCTTTAGATTATACTCTTATGCCTGAGAATGGTGGCCCTGGTGTTTTCTCACATGAGTTTGGTCATGATTTAGGCTTACCTGATCTTTATGATACCCAACCTGTGAATGGGTCTGAGTCTTCAACGGCGTTTTGGGACATCATGAGTCAAGGAAGCTGGAGTGCAGGGGATGATCAGGTACTTGGAACTATGCCGACTGGTTTTTCTGCATGGAGTAAAATGGAATTGGGTTGGCTGAATTTCGAAGAAGTTCATCTTGATAATTTAACTTCTCCTAAATCTATTATATTGGATCGTGCTAGTTTTAATGGTCGGAATAAACAGGCCCTTAAAATCAATCTTCCACAAAAACGAAAAGTTGTTTCTATTGCAGAGCCTACCAGTGGACAATATCTTTTTCATGGAGGGCTTGGAAATCTTTTAGATAATAGCCTTGTGAAAATTTTTGATTTAACGAAAGTATCTTCAGCCACACTTCAATTTAATGTGTTTTTTGAAATTGAAACAAACTATGATTATGCCTATGTAGAAGCACTCAATGATGAAGGGCAGTTTGTTTCAATACCTGGTTCTATTACAACACCTTTAAATCCTAATAGTATGAATTTAGGACATGGTATTACGGGACAATCTCAAGGCTGGATACACGCCCAATTTGATTTAACACCTTTTGTTGGAAAGCGTTTAGCCATTCGGTTCAGATATAAAACAGATCCTGATGTTTATGGAAAAGGGTTTGCCATTGATGATATTCGCATTCCAGAGATTGGATATCTTGAAAATGTAGAAAATGTAACTGAAATTTCAAAATGGATTATGCAGGGGTTTTCTCGTTTGCAATACGGGGAAGATGTTCAATATTCAGATCATTACTATTTCGCAGAATGGAGAAGTTATTTTGGTTTTGATCAGGCCCTTGGCAATGTTTATAAAGGCATGCCTCCTGGAGAAAACTTACCTGATGTTGAATTTTATAAATATGCTCCAGGCCTGGTTTTATGGTATCGAAATTTAGAATACCGTGAAGGTGATAATAGGGTAGGAGTTCATCCGGGAGAAGGGTTTTTACTAGTTGTTGATGCTCATTCAGAGCCTTTGATGTTAACACCGGAGCGTCCATGGAGCACAGCTGTTCAGCTTTTTGATGCTGCATTTTCAAAGGAAAATATTTCTCCTTTTAAATTAACCGGTTTAAATGACATTCTTCATACATTATCTGCCAAGGCTAATTCTATTTTTGATGATTCAAGAACTTATTATTCAGAGTTAGATCCTGATAACAGTGTTAAAACCCCTCATATGGGCCTTCAGATTAAAGTGGCAGAAACTGCATTAGACAAATCCCTTGTCCTTCTTGAACTTAGTAAAAAAAGACGATAAAGCTCTTTTCTGATGACTTTCAAACTATCAAAACCGCAGATCGGAAG
>CAYJUJ010000039.1:0-6240 GCA_964373325.1 uncultured bacterium | reverse complement strand
AATCCCTTGTCCTTTTAGAATTACGTAAAAAGAGGTAGTGTCATCCCTCACGCGGGTCCTTCGCTTGCGCTCTGGATGACAATATAATAGATCCCTTTTACATGAATATTAAACTATCAAAACCGCTGATTTTAGTTGGTTTTATGAGTTCTGGAAAATCAACCGTTGGGTGTGCTTTGTCAAAAGAACTTAAATTACCTTTCATAGATACTGATTCAGAAATTGAAAAATTGGAAGGAAAACCTGTTGTCGATGTTTTTTTGAGTAAAGAAGAGGCTGCTTTTAGAAAAATAGAATCAGAGGTTTTACAAAAGAATCTTAAAAAATATAGAAATCAGAAGGTTGTGATGGCAACAGGGGGTGGGATTTTAGAACTTCCTTTGAATCGAGAGCTTATTTCAAAATATGCATATAGTATTTTTTTAAGTACCTCATTTGAAGAAATCGCCAAGCGTATCTCGAAAAATAAAACTTATCACAGTCGTCTTTTTCATAAAGGTTTTGACAGAAAGCTTTATGAAAAACGCGTGCCTATTTATAGAAGAGCCCATACTACTATTGTAACTGATTCAAAAAGTATTGATCAAATAGTAAATGAAATTGTCTCTTCTCTTAATTCCTTAACTAATTTAGAAAAAGCTGTAAAGTCGAGCGCCTGAGCACCATCACTTAAAGCAGAAGCGGGTTCAGGGTGAATTTCTATGAGTGTTCCATCAGCTCCTGCTACCAAAGCTGCTTTTGTAAGCTGAGGTACATAGGCGGCAAGACCTACTGCATGAGAGGGGTCAACAAAAACGGGTAAATGGGTTTTTTCCTTTAAAATACAAACAGCCGAAAGATCCAAAGTGTTTCTTGTTTCTTTTTCAAAGGTGCGAATTCCGCGCTCACAAAGAATAACATTTGGATTTCCTTCTTCTATAATATATTCTGCGGCCCATAGAAGTTCTTCAATTGTCATCATCATGCCGCGTTTTAACATCACAGGTTTTCTCTGTTGACCAGCTGCTTTGAGTAAATAGGGATTTTGAGCACCTCTTGTTCCAATTTGGAGAACATCCACATATTCATAGGCAAGTTGCACTTGTTCAGGGGTTGCCACCTCAGTGATAGTAATAAGGCCATAAGCGTCTCCCATTTCTTTAAGAAGTTTTAATCCTTCTTCGCCCAAGCCTTGAAAACTAGTAGGTTTTGTACGAAGCTTAAAAGTACCCCCCCGCAATCCTGGTATAGAATAATCTTTAAGAAATTTAGCTATCTCACTAATTTGACTTATATTTTCAATAGCACAAGGCCCTGCAAATATAAATTTTTTCTTTCCTCCAATAACCGTATTTCCTAGGTGTATTTCCATTGAGGAGCACAGTTTAATCGCAGCCCTTTCATTTTGTAAAGTGGTTCTGTCATTCCCGCACTTAATGGGAGGCGGGAATCCAGACCTTTAGTTCTATTTCTGATAGTCCGATAAGAAGAATGAACAAGGCAGTAAACCCCTAAAAAGGAGTTTTGCTATGCCAAGTACAAATACCATTAAATATTGTTTAGAAGAAGGATGTCAGGGTTCCGCTACTTTTAAAGGTTATTGTCGTGTCCATTACATCAAAAATTGGAAGTACATTAAAATGCAACAAAAATTGCACGCTGAAAAGAAACTCAATGAATATATTGAAAGACTTGTAGAAAAATATCCAAAAGACTACATGAAAATAATTAAGGAAGATTTAGCTGCCAATAAAGATCTTTCAGAACTTCTTGCCGAGGCTGATGTGCACGAGGCTGATGATTCCGAGCATTACGATGAAGACACCCGCGACCTCATTGAAAACATCAAAAAGAATATTAAAGGTTAATTAAAACCTGCCCTGATATCCAAGAGAAAGTCCAAGGTCATCTTTCTCTTGACCTTTACCATCTAGATAAAAAACTTCTGCTGCTAGTTTTGAAAGTTCTTTTTCATCTAAAAGGTATTGTCCGCCCAGCGTCCACATATGCACTTCTGCATCGTCAGAGCGATTGGCATCCATTTCTTCATAACGAAGAGCTAGGCGAACTGGTTTTAATGCCTCCACATTCAAACTGTTGAGACGGTAAGCTGCCAAAACATACCACCCATCTTTTTCAATTTGTGCGTCTTGAGCCTTTAAGAATTCTACTTTTAATAAAACTGGGCCATTTTCTAACCGCGTTCCCACACCCCATCGATCTTGAGTATTATTATTTGCTCCTTGTGTCCCTTCATAACGGGAGAAGTAAAAAAGGGCTTCATTCAGGGGTTTATAAACTAACAGTGCAGCTAGGTCTTTTTGATCATTGGTATCTTGAGTGTTGGCACCTTCACCATTAAAAAGGCCCAACATGTATTGAAGCTTAAATGTTTTAAGTTCTCCTTGAACCATTGCACCCATGTCTCTTTTATCTCCGAATACTTGGACAATAGTAGCTCGTCCCAAAAGTTCCAATGTGCCTGAAGACTGAAGCCCTGCAAGACTAATAGGGCGTTTAAATTGTCCAACAACTACTTTGGAATTAAGAACTTTTAGGGTGACTCCTAAATCTTGAAGAATAGAACCATCTTTTTTGACTTGTCTCACAGTGGTTCCTGAAACTGTTTTACTTTCTGATATGTTTTTTGAAGGGTCAATCATGATAAAAAAGTCAGCTTCTTTTGTGATCGCAGCTTTTAAACTTAATTCGCTTTTCCGAAGTTTAAATTGATCAGTTGTTTCATCAGAACTTACAAAAAAGAGTTGAACAAGACCATGAATTTCTACAGTTTTGACTAAGGGAAGTGCAAGTGGCTTTACCTCAATACCTTCTTCGAAAGGTATTTCCATTTCATAGCTATCTTGTGAGAGGGCTATTTGAGCAGTTATTAAAAACAAAGCAAAAAATGTGATCCATGCGCTTTTCATCTTAATGATCCTTTCTTAACTTTTAGGGGTTGCCTCTGTATAAAGCTTATGCGAGCATTTTGTCAATAAGGCCAGGCCTATTTATGTCATCCCGGGCTTGACCCGGGAACCATCTTTTATTAATCAATAAAGCATGCACAAAAAGAAGGTTTATATCAAAACCTATGGCTGTCAGATGAATGTGTATGATTCAGAGCGTATGTATAAATCCTTAAGCCAAGAATATGAAATGACCCAGTCTCCCGAAGATGCAGATCTTATTCTTTTTAACACGTGTAGCGTTCGAGAGAAGGCTGAACATAAAATCATGAGTACACTTGGCAGGTTAAAAAATCTCAAGAAAAACAAACCAGAATTAGTGATTGGAGTAGGGGGCTGTGTTGCAACTCAAAATGGAGAGGCCTTGCTTAAAAAAGTAGGATATTTAGATCTTGTTTTTGGAGTAGATCAGCTTGACGATTTGCCTCAGCTTCTGCGCAAGGGACGAGAGGTTGTTACCTCCTTCAAAGAAGAATATTCCTTTTACGCTGTTAATACAGTAGCTGAAAAAGATTCTTTTGATAAGGTTTCAAGTTACGTATCGGTTATTCAAGGGTGTGAAAAACCGTGTACTTTTTGTATTGTACCAACCACTCGGGGTTTTGAAAAAAGTAGATCTCAACAAGAAATCTTAGCTGAAGTTCAAAGTCTTCTTGATCTGGGCACAAAGGAAATTGTTCTTTTAGGCCAGAATGTAAATGCTTATAAAACAGCTGATACTAGCTTTGAAGAATTGGTGAACTCGATTCAAATTGCTCCTCGGCTTCGTTATATTACATCTCACCCTAATGATGTTACAGAAGAGATGGTTCAAGTTCATAAAAATCAGGAAAATCTTTGCAACCATATTCACATGCCTCTTCAATCAGGCTCCACAAGAACTTTAAAGCGAATGGCAAGGCTTTATACAAAAGAGGAATATTTAGAAAAAGTCGCCTCTATTCGAAAAGAAGTGCCTGAGATCTCTATTACAAGTGACATTATCGTAGGTTTTCCAGGTGAAACAGAAAAAGATTTTGAGGAGACGCTCCATGCAATTCAAGAAGCACAGTTTGATCATGTGTATGCTTTTAAATATTCACCAAGGCCTGGAACCCCTTCAAAAGACCGTTTTCAAGATGATGTTTCTATCCAAGAAAAAGATGAAAGACTCCAAGCTGTTTTTGAGACAGCTCAAAAAATAAGCAAGCTGCGGAATCAATCTTACATAGGGAAAAAAGTTCAAGTTCTTGTTGAAGGATTTAGTAAAAGTAGCCATAAAAATATGACTGGTCGAACTCGCAATAATAGAATTGTAAACTTTCCTGGCAATATTTCCCTTAAAGGTAAATTAATGGATGTGTTCATTACTGGGGCAACATCTCATTCCTTGTCTGGCAAAACAAAACCAACTGTTGATTTTAAGGGGAAAAATCGACAGGTATTTACATAAGTTAAAAAAAAGTTGAGTTTTTAGCTGTTTTCTTGTATTAAAGCAGGTGGTGGTTCGATATTTTAGGTATCTCATTTATATTTTTTTCTTTATTTTCAGTACTGGTGTTTTAGCAGAAGATACGCAGCCTAGTGATAATGAAATCCATGTTGTGCTTATTGGTCCTGGACAAGAGCGGTCTTTAATAAGTCACCCTAATTTTCATTCTCAAAAAATAAAGCGTGGAAATTGTTTTGGTATCGATCGCATTAACTATACTCTTTTGACAAATATTAGTTTTACTCCAGGCCCCAAAGACTCTTATTCAGTCATTCAGAGAAAATTACTTATCGCTTATCAGCAAGTGGAAGGTTTTTTTAAGGAAAGAAATAAGCAAGTTATTAAGGGCTTTACAACGGCCGAAGATTTTCACCAAGAAATGGAGCAAACATGGAATCATCCAGACAATCCATTAAGACAGGCTATAGAAAGCTTACAGGCTCGTATGGAAGGTGTGCACATAGTTCCAAGAAAAACAATGAAAGTGGGGCGCAAAGGGCAACAAGTTAATTTTATTCAAGAAGAGGTTCAAGATATTGTTCGTTATCTTATAATGGAAGTGCCTCTTAGAGTTCATCTTCAAACTAACCCGCCTCATATTGTTACTATGGTTGGTTTTAAATTAAATTTAGATCAAACAACGGGTGTGGAAGATTTTTATGTTCTTGATTCTAATTTTCCAAGAGGAATGCGAACTTTGGGTTTAAGAAAACTAGAGAATCAAGATGGAAGTTTTGAATATTTTTGGGTGTATGGGGTACCAACCCAAAGAGGAGATATAGCCTATTTTAAAATGAAACCTCTTTCTTGGGATGAGCCTTATTTTCCAGAAGAGCAAAAGGTAGCTCAAGAAGCTTTCGATGTTCATTTCTTTTATAATAAAAAAGCTATGAATCTTACCGAAAACGAGATTCAAGAGCTTATCAAACAGAAAGTTTCCGTTTCTGGTCAGTAAAGTTAAAAAAATTTGACTTCCTTGGTACTCCAGTGTAAACACAAAGAAATCTAAGAATTCCCCTATCGATAGATATTAGAATTAAGTGATGGATAAGTTTATAGAAACACTCACTTTTGATGATGTTCTTTTAGTTCCAGGAAGTTCCGAAGTTTTGCCCTCTGAAACCGATCTCTCAACTCAACTTTCAAGAAATATACGCCTTAATATTCCACTTGTGAGTGCAGCCATGGACACTGTCACAGAGTGTAAAACGGCCATTGTTATGGCTCAAGAAGGCGGGATTGGTATTATTCATAGAAACATGCCTGCCTCTCGACAAGCCTTAGAAGTAGAAAAAGTTAAAAAATCAGAAAGTGGGATGATTATAGATCCTATTACTGTGCGTCCCAATCAAAAAATTAGAGATGCTTTGAAGATCATGGAGGAATATAAAATCTCGGGCCTTCCTGTAACTGAAGCAGGAAAACTAGTTGGTATTTTAACAAATAGAGATTTAAGATTTGAAACTAATTTAGAACTTTTTATTTCAGATTTAATGACTTCTAAAAATTTAGTGACAGCAGCAGAGGGAACAACACTTGAAGAGGCTAAAAAAATTCTACACAAGCATCGTATCGAAAAACTTCCTGTTGTTGATAAAAGTGGTTTTTTAAAAGGTCTTATTACAATTAAGGATATTGAAAAAAAGAAAAAATATCCGCTCGCCAATAAAGATCGTTTAGGAAGGTTAGTGGTTGGTGCGGCTGTTGGTGTGACAGGAGATTTTGAAGAAAGAGTTGAAAAATTAGTGCGTGTTTTTGTGGATGTTGTGGTTATTGATACAGCGCATGGCGACTCAAAAAACGTAATTGAGACATTGAAAA
>CAYJUJ010000038.1:0-9582 GCA_964373325.1 uncultured bacterium | reverse complement strand
TGGAAAAAGTGTAGAACATATTTGAAGTGGATATTATTTTAGAGATAACAGAGTTGGTAGATTTTAAATCGAATCCTGCTTGGATTTCTGATCAGCTTGGGATTTCAAAAGTTGAAGTGGAGAGCACATTGGAAAGATTAGTTAGGTTGAATATTTGGAAAGTTTAAATAAAGAAGCCTTTAGTCAATATTGACTCACCTATAAAGACCTATTATCCTTCCAAAAGAAGTTGAATGGTAAACTTAACTGAAGGAAATAAAAAGTTAGGTCTCTATATTCACATTCCTTTTTGTGAAAGCAAATGCACTTATTGCGATTTTAATAGTGGTTATTTGCTGGAAGAAGACCCATACCTAAAAGCTTTGTTAAATGAAATCAAACTCTATGCATCGACCTTCCAAAAGCATTATATAGACACTATTTTTTTTGGAGGTGGCACTCCAAGTCTTTATTCCACTGAGAGCTTAGAAAAAATTCTTACTACTATTTCTTCTTTTTATAACATAGTAAATACACCTGAGATTACAATTGAGTGTAATCCTAATAGTCTGACCCTTTTAAAACTCGAAGGATTCAAAAAAATAGGGTTTAACCGCATAAGCCTTGGTGCTCAATCTTTTCAAAATGATCAACTGAAAAAATTAACTCGTCTTCATACAAGTGATCACATTAGACAAGCTTTAAAAAATGTGAAGAAAGCAGGATTTGAAAATTTTAGTTTTGATCTGATGTATGGATTACCAAATCAAGATTTTTCTTCTTTTAAAAAAGATTTGCACACTGCTCTTTCTTTTACCCCACCACATTTTTCTTTTTATAATTTGACTCTTGAAAAAGGCCATGATCTCTTTAAAGAGCTTCCGGAAGATGAGGTCTCCACCAAAATGCACCTCACTGCCAAAGAAATTTTAGAAAAAGAGGGATATGATCATTATGAAGTTTCAAACTTTG
Source organism: uncultured bacterium (assembly GCA_964373325.1). GTDB lineage: Bacteria > Bdellovibrionota > JACOXK01 > JACOXK01 > JACOXK01 > CAYJUJ01. Next base: position 8,631 of record CAYJUJ010000038.1, on the reverse strand, counting down.
CAAAACCTGGTTTCAGGTCACAACACAATCTCAAATACTGGCAAGGAGAGGAATATCTAGGCTTAGGGGCTGGGGCCTCTTCTTACCTTAAAACACCACCCCCATGGGCTAAAAAAGATCTACCCTATGGGGTTAGGTTCATGGATGAAAGAAACCCAACAAAATACATAAGTTCTCTTTTAAATAATTCTTACCCTATTGAAAACCTGGAATATCTCACCCAAAAAGAATCCTTGGTCGATTATCTCATGGGTAAATTGCGACTGTCTGAAAGCCTTTCCTTAAAAGAAGTGAATGACAGTTATCACTTTGACTTTGCTGATAAATTTTCATCTATTCTTGATCGCAATCAAAAATTAGGGCTTCTTGACATTCAAGAAAACGTGCTCAGGGTGACAAATAGAGGACGTCTTTTTTTGAACGAAATATTGATTGATTTCATCTAGATATGTTCCTTGACAGCAGTCTCAGGGAACTTTATAACTGCAGTTTAGCACTCTAAATACAAGAGTGCTAACCGGATGAAATCATGATTAAAGAAAGAAGCTTATTTATTCTGAATCAAATTATTTATGACTATATTGAAGGAGGAAAGCCTGTGGGCTCTCGAACGATAGCTAAAAATTCAAAACTAAACCTAAGTCCGGCATCTATCCGAAATGTGATGTCTGATTTAGAAGAGAATGGGTATCTCTACCAACCCCATATCTCTTCGGGACGAGTTCCAACAACAAAAGCACTGAAGCTCTATGTATTTCACATTTTACAAGAAAGAAAGAATGAACAAGAGCGGCTTTTAGGACATACTTTTTTCCCAAATTTTGAAAATGAAGCAGAGCTTATGGAGCATATTTCAGAATCTCTTGGAAATAAAACACAACAAACATCGTTTGTTACATTTTCTAAAAAAATCTTAGTAGGATGTCAGTCTCACATCCTAAACCAACCGGAATTTAACAATATAGAACAGGTAAAAAATATCTTCAGTGCTTTAGAAGAAAAAGAAAACTTATTGCAATCGATTGATCACTTTGGAAAAGGACTTCAGATTAAAATTGGCGATGAAAATAAAATTCATGGTCTTGAAGAATGCAGCCTTGTTTCCTCTTCGTACGAAAATGTAAATGGAACAGAAGGAGTTGTGGGTATTATAGGCCCCTTAAGAATGAATTACTCTTATATGATTGATGCTGTTACATCAGCGGCTCAAACCCTTACAAAAAAAGTATGCAAAACATTATGACAACAACAGAAAAAAAGAAACCAACTAAACTAAAGGAAGTGGAATCGCCTAAGATTAAAGAATTGGAAGAAAAGCTCACTCAAGCGGAAAGTTCTGCAAAAGAAAAACATGATAAACTTCTTTACCTTCATGCTGAGCTAGAAAATTTTAAAAAGAGAAATCAAAGGGAAAAGGAAGAGTTTTTAAAATACAGCAATGAACATATTTTAAGGGGTTTACTTTCGATTATGGATCATCTTGAAAAAGCTTGTTCTCACTCAGAACATCCCAATCGAGAGAGCGTTGTAGAGGGCGTAACCATGACACTTAAAGAACTTAAAAATTTAATGACAAAACATGGTGTTAAAGAAGTGGAAAGCCTTGGAAAGCCGTTTGACCCTCATTTTCATGAAGCTATTGCACAACAGGAATCTGACAAGGTAACACCTAACCATATTATAACGGAACATCAAAAAGGATATGTTTTTAGAGATAGACTGCTTCGACCTGCGAGAGTTGTTATTTCTAAAACCAAGCAGGAAGAAACAAAAAAAGAGGAGTTAAAATAATGGGTAAAATTATTGGTATCGATTTAGGTACAACAAATTCATGTATTGCTATTATGGAGGCGGGAGAACCCAAAGTGATAGCAAATGCCGAGGGAACTCGAACAACCCCTTCTATTGTTGGTTTTCAAGATAAGGGAGATCGTCTTGTGGGTCAAACAGCAAAAAGACAAGCTATTACCAATCCAACAAGAACAGTCACTGCAGTTAAAAGGCTTATTGGTAGAAAATACAAAACACCAGAGATTAAAAAAGATATTGAAATTTACCCCTACAAAATTGTTGAGGCTCAAAATGGTGATGCATGGGTTGAAGTTGATGGAAAGCAGTATAGCCCATCTCAAATTTCAGCTTTTGTATTACAAAAAATGAAACAAACAGCAGAAGAATATCTTGGAGAAAAAGTAACGGAAGCTGTTATTACAGTCCCTGCCTACTTTAATGAATCTCAGCGCAGAGCCACTAAAGACGCAGGGCAAATTGCGGGGCTTGAGGTAAAAAGAATTATTAACGAACCAACAGCCGCCGCGTTAGCATATGGCCTCGATAAAAAAGGAGATCGAAAGATTGCTGTATTTGATCTGGGTGGTGGAACATTCGACATTTCTGTTCTTGAATTAGGAGATGGAGTTTTTGAAGTCAAAGCAACCAATGGTGATACCTTTCTGGGGGGAGAAGACTTTGACCAAAAAATTATTAATTATTTACTTGCAGAATTTAAAAAAGATCAGGGAATTGATTTGAGTAAAGACAAGATGGCTATGCAACGACTCAAAGAAGCTGCAGAAAAAGCAAAAATGGAACTTTCAACAGTAACAGAAACAGAAATCAATCTTCCCTTTATTACAGCCGATCAAAATGGGCCTAAACACATGACCATGAAATTAACCAGGTCTAAGTTTGAGTCTCTTGTTGCAGATCTTATTGAACGCCTTGTTAAACCATGTGAAATTGCGATTCAAGATTCAGGATTATCTAAATCAGATATTAATGAAGTGGTTCTTGTAGGTGGAATGACTCGTGTTCCAAAAGTACAAGAAAGAGTAAAACAAATTTTCGGTAGAGAACCTCATAAAGGTGTTAATCCTGATGAAGTAGTAGCAGTAGGCGCTGCTATTCAGGGTGGAGTTTTAACTGGAGATGTCAAAGATGTGCTTCTCTTAGACGTAACCCCTCTTTCATTAGGTATAGAAACCTTAGGGGGAGTTTTTACAAAACTCATTGAGAAAAATACAACTATTCCTACAAAGAAAAGCCAGGTTTTTTCAACTGCAGCAGATAGCCAACCAGCCGTTTCTATTCATGTTCTCCAAGGAGAGCGAGAAATGGCAGGAGATAATAAAAGCTTAGGGCGATTTGATCTAGTGGGTATTCCTCCAGCACCACGGGGTATCCCACAAATTGACGTAACTTTCGACATCGATGCTAATGGCATACTTCACGTTTCTGCTAAGGATTTAGGAACTGGAAAACAACAATCCATCCAAATTAAGGCATCCGGTGGGCTCTCAGACAAAGACATTGCAAAAATGGTTAAAGAAGCAGAACTTCATGCTACAGAGGACAAAAGGAAAAAGGATGTCGCTTCTGCGCGAAATAACGCCGATAGCCTCATTTATTCGTCAGAAAAAACACTGAAAGAGTATGGCGCAAAAATTGATGCTCCCACAAAGAAGAAAATTGAAGAAGCCGTTGAAAAGGTCAAGAAAACTCTTAAAAGTGACAACTTAGATGAAATTAATAGTGCTGCTGATGAGTTAACACAAGCATCCAATGCAGCAGCTGAGCAAATTTATAAAGAAGCGGCACAAGCACATGGTCAAAAAGGTAGCGAAGGTCACGGATCATCAGAAGATAGAGGTCCAAAGGGAGAAGAAAAACCAGAAGGTAAAAAGAAAAAAGATGGTGAAGATATTATTGATGCAGAATATAAGGAAACATAAGTGGCGACTCCAAGAGACTACTATGAAATTCTTGGTATCTCAAAAGACGCCTCTCCTCAGGAAATAAAGAAGGCTTATCGCAAACTTGCGCTGAAATATCATCCCGATAGAAATCCGGGCAATAAAGAAGCTGAAGAACATTTTAAGAAACTCTCCGAAGCCTATGAAGTCTTAAGTGATGGCAAAAAACGCCAGGCTTATGATCAGTTTGGACACACAGCTACTGGTGGTGCCGGTGGATTTGGTGGTTTTAAGGGTTTTGGAGGTTTCGAAAATGTTTTTGGGGACTTATTTGGTGATAATTTTAGCGATGTTTTTGGAGACTTCCTAGGTACAAAGCGCCGTACCTCTCGAGGTGCTGATCTTCGATACACCCTTAACATTTCTTTTGAAGATGCGGTTTTTGGCCAAGAAATTAATATAGAAGTTCCAAAAGAAGTTGCCTGTGAGAGTTGTGGAGGAAGTGGAGCTCAATCAGGAACTTCCCGCGAGGTTTGCCCCAACTGCAATGGAACAGGGGAAAGTCATTTTCAGCAAGGCTTTTTTACAATAGCCAGAACTTGCGCGCGCTGTCATGGATCAGGAACTTTTATCAAATATCATTGTAAAACCTGCAATGGTAAAGGAACGCAAAGAAAAGCAAAAAAACTCTCAGTTAAAATTCCTCCAGGGGTGGATTCTGGTCAACGCTTGAAATTAAGAGGAGAAGGAGAAATAGGCCCCCGTGGTGGAACTCCAGGTGACCTGTATGTTGTCATTGATGTTGCAGAACATTCTCTTTTTGAAAGAGAGGGATCTGATATTTATTGTGAAATTCCCATTACTTTTTCTCAGGCAGTTTTAGGTGCTGAAATTGAAGTACCCACTCTTCAAGGAAAAATAAAAATGAAAATACCCCCTGGAACTCAATCAGGAAAGGTATTTCGTCTTCGTGAAAAGGGAATAACAAAATTAGGATCTTATGGTCATGGAGACCAACTCGTGCGTGTGATTATAGAAATTCCTACAAAACTGACTCACGAACAAAAAAGCATACTTCAAAAATTTGCTGAATCAGGGGGTGAATCGAGCGGGCCTTTAAGTAAAAGCTTTTTTGAAAAAGTTAAAAATTTATTTTCTATCTTCATGATTGCAACACTCTTTTTTGGTTGTGCCACAACACAAACAAAGACGAAAGAGAGAAAATATGATCCAGAAGCTGAAAAAAGTTATCAACTCATTGTGAGTGAATATAGTAAACAACCACAGAACAAAGAAGCTATTTTTAACTTAATTGATCAATTGGCTGCCTCATTTCCTGACACTTCTTTTGTGGGGGATGCTTATTTATTAAAAGGAGATCTTCTTTTCAAAGAAGAAAACTATGAGGAAGCGGCCTCGGCTTATCAAAAGGCTTTAGAGTTCATAGACAATGGGGGAGGCTCTTTAAACCTTGCTTTATGCTATTACAAACTAGGGCAATTTAAAGAGGCCACAAACACCCTTTCTGAAATGGATGAACGCACACTTCAAGAGCCATTGCATTCGAAATATATCTACCTTTTGAGTTCATCCTTAGAACAACAAGGAGTCTTTTTAGAAGCTACTCAAAATTATTTAATCCTCTACTCATTACAGGAGGAAAAGGATCGCTCTCAAACAAAACAAAAAATTGTAGAAAATATCGAAAAGCATCTTAAAAAATCAGAGCTAGAAAAACTGCTTTCAGATTATCGAAAAGAATTTGTAGCTCCTTACATCAATTTTAGACTAGCTAACATTGCCTTTGAAGAACACGATATTGAAAAGGCAGAATCCTATCTTGAAAATGTGCCCGAAGATCACCCTTATTATCAATCAAAACTCTCCCTCCTTAAAAAAATGTCTGCTACCCACTCTGTAGAGCGAAATAAAATAGGAATACTCCTACCACTCAGCCATAAAGCATATTCCAGCTCTGCCTATGAGGCTTTGCATGCAATTCAACTGGCCAGTGGCATTTTTGGAGCTAAAGAAAACACAGATATAGAGTTTATCATTATTGACAGCGAAGACCGCTCTGAATCAACTGAACAAAAGGTTTCTAAACTTGTAATCGACAGTCATGTGATTGCCATTATTGGAGATCTCTTACCTTCGTCCTCGAAGGCTGCTGCCCATGAAGCACAGAGTTTAGGAGTACCAACCATCACGTTATCATTAAAAAAAGATTTACCAGATATTGGAGATTACATTTTTAGAACGGCAGATACCTACCAAACACAGACCGAAGCCATTGCAAAATTTGCAATTGAAAACTTGGGCTTTAAGAAATTTGCTATTCTTTATCCAGAAAATGAATTTGGAAAATCAATGGCTCATGTATTTTGGGATACCGTTTATGAACATGGAGGTGTTATTCGTGGTATTGAAATGTACGCTCCAAATCAAACAGACTTTAGAGCCGAAATTCAAAAACTAACAGGCACCTTTTTCCAAGCAGATCGTTTTTCGGAATATGAAGTTGAAAAAAGACATTTTGAAACCAAATTTAAACGCTTGCCTGGTTTTAAAGATGTTAAGTTAAAACCTATTGTTGATTTTGACGCCCTTTTTGTACCTGACTTTTCAAAAAACATAATACAACTAGCACCCCACCTCAATTATACTAATGTGGAAGGTATTGTGTTACTTGGCATTCATTCCTGGAAATCACCTGATCTTCTACAAAAAGCTGGACGCTATTTAGAAGGGGCTCTTTATACAGATAGTTTTTTTGAGGAAAGCCCTCGTGCTTATGTACAAGAGTTTAAAGACTCTTATCAAAAAACTTACGGACAAGACCCAAGTGCTATTGCAGCGCAAGCCTATGATGCTGCAGGTCTTCTTTTATCTCTTTTAAAAGATGACAATATAAAGACACGAGAAGATCTTAAAAATCACCTTCAAAGAATGGATCCTTATATTGGGGTTACAGGTACAATTAGCTTTCAAGAAAATGGCGATGCAAAGAAGGACTCCTTCATTGTCCAAATCAAAAATAAGAGAATAGTCCAAGTCAACTGACTCTTTATCCTAACTGCTTAATTTTAAAACAAAAATAACATGGTTTGCCTTATAACTCTTGACTATCAACTCTTTTAACTTTCCTAAAAATGAGAATTTAATGGGCGCTTTATTTCGATTTTCATGTATTTTTTTCATTTTTATTGTTGCAAACATAAGATTTTTTGCTAGGCTATTTTTACTTATACTCCAAAAGTATAAGTAAGGTATCGAAGCTGGCTTCACCTTTTTTAAGAAGTCAGAAGAAACAGGAGGTGTCATATGAAGAAAAAAGATGTTGAAAAATTTAAAGACATCTTAGAAGAGCAAAAAAACCGGCTCCTTACAACTGCTCAAAAAACAGTTGATCAAGAGCTTAAGCTCCCTTCAGAAGACCTCCCTGATGAAGTAGATCTAGCATCTGCGGAACTCAACCAATCCATTACATTTAGACTTCGAGATCGTGAAAGGGTACTTCTCCAAAAGATTGAAGAAGCTCTCGATAGAATTATAAAAGGAGAGTTTGGAGTGTGTGAATCTTGTGGCGAAGAAATAGAAATGAAGCGGCTCGAAGCAAGGCCTGTTACAACTCTTTGTATTGGCTGCAAAGAAGAACAAGAACAAAAAGAAAGATCCTACGCTTAGATATTCGTTAGATCCCCCGGTCACAGCCGGGGGATGACGTTTTTAGAATCGAAATCTTTCCTAAAGTCCTATCATTTGTGTACCGAAAAGACATACGAATGCATCATTCTTGCAAGGAACACAAATGATAGATATTTTTGATGATAAAGTCATAAACATTCCAGAAGAACTTCCTCTGATACCAGTCAGAGATGTTGTTGTTTTCCCTCAAACTATTCTTCCCCTTTTTGTGGGAAGAGAGGGTTCCATTGTTGCAGTCGAAGAAGCTATGAAAAAAGATAAGCTCATCTTTCTTGCTTCACAAAAAGAAATTTCAGATGAAAATCCAACAGCACAAAGAATATATAAGACAGGCACCATTGCTATGATCATGAGGATGAGAAAACACCCTGATGGTAAGATAAAAATTTTGGTTCAGGGGCTCATGAAAGCTAAAATTCTAGATTACTCTCAAACAGATCCATTTTTTAAAGTCAAAATACAAAAAATCGAAGAAAGCACCCTTAAAAAACCAGATCCTGCCTCTGAGGCACTGATTCGAACTATTAAGGAAAATTTAGAACAAATTATTTCATTAGGACGAGCTCTTTCGCCAGATATGCTCATGATTTTAGAAGATATTGATGATCCTAATAAAATAGCTGATCTCATTGCTTCAAACTTAAGCCTAAAAGTAGAAGATGCTCAAACCATACTTGAGTGCGAAAAAATTGCAGATAAACTCACGAAAATTAATGAGGTTCTTACTAAAGAATTAGAAGTTTTATCCATGCAGGCACGTATTCGCTCCCAAGCTCGAGATGAAATGACAAAATCTCAAAAAGAATATTTCTTAAGAGAACAAATGCGAGCTATCCGAAGCGAACTTGGAGATGTGGGTGAAGGTTTTGACGAAATGGAGGAGCTTAGAAATAAAATAGAAGCGGCTTCCATGCCTCCTGATGTTAAAAAAGAATCTTTAAAGCAACTCTCGAGATTAGAGCGTATGCACCCTGAAGCTACAGAAGCCTCTATGGTACGTGGTTATTTAGATTGGTTGCTTGACGTGCCTTGGAGCAAAACTACCAAAGACACTCTTGATATCAAAGAAGCAAAACGAATTTTAGATGAAGACCATTTCAATCTTATAAAAATTAAAGAAAGGATTTTGGAATTCTTAGCTGTCAGAAAACTTATGAAAAAAACAAAAGGCCCTATCCTTTGCTTTGTAGGCCCTCCTGGCGTTGGTAAAACATCTCTTGGAAAGTCTATT
>CAYJUJ010000037.1:0-9642 GCA_964373325.1 uncultured bacterium | reverse complement strand
TCTCCCAAACAAGTAAAAGCCACGATTGAGATTCTTTCAGAAGCCTTAGAAGAAATTCAAAAAGAAAATGAAGATATCTACAATAGAAAAATTTCAAAGGCGCGAACTTTTCTACAAGAAAGACACTTCAAAAGAGTGGCAAAAAATCATAAGTCGCGTTCACAAAAAAGATGAACGCCTTCAATTTGTCAAAAATGTTACTGGCTGGTCAGGAGTGGGTAAGACTGATAAAACTTTTCCATTCATAGTTTCTCCAGCAGCCGTTCAGCTTGAAACTCCACTTAATCCTGCATTAGTTAAAGTTTTTTCACAGCCAGAAAAATACTTAACCCCTGAATGGAATACCACTATGGTTGGCGAAATTCTTATTGTTCCAAAAGGGATTACACAAAATGCACCTTTTCCTATTCCTTCAGCCCAACAAATCCCTCAACTCGAAAAGCAAAAAGAAAGGGGAGAGTTACCAAAATATCGATTTTTTATTCCACATGGGTTAGAAGAAAAAGAAATTATAACTCTCATGAAACAACTGCAAAATGACATATCTGTTGACGAAGGAAAACTAACCCAAGGAGTAGCTATCGAGCGGGCTAGAGCTTTAGAAGAAGCTTTGAGAGGTGGAGAGCCCAATGCAAGTATTTTTGCTAGCTGCCCGGCTACAAACGTAGAAGAACGAGTCGATGTTGATGTTGATAGCTTGATTTCAAAGTTAAAAGAAGAAACTGATTGGTCAAAAAGACAAGAAATTTTAAACGAGCTTATCGCTATAGGGTCCAATGATGTGATTGAAAAATTAAAAATGTTACTCTTTGACTCAGAAGATCGAAGTCTCCAAGCACAAGTATTTTATGCTTTGGGTAGTATTCTTTATAGAAAAGACCCTGCTCAATACTTAGACCTCATTGAAAATGAAAGAGTTAAAAGTAATCCCAATCTATTAACGAATACTTTTTATTATCTGGGAAGTATGTATTCTCAAAATCCACAACTTCACAGTCGAATCTCTCGAGTGCTACTAGATTATTTAAATAATGAAAATACTTATCTTCGCACAGCTGCTATAGAAAGCCTCCTAGAGACGCATGATGATCAGTTAGTTCGAACAGCCTTAAGAGAAGCTGAATCTATACTTGCTCAGCCAGACAAAGAACAAGATTCTTGGAACATGAGCCCAATCAAAAATGACCTTGCAAACACACTTTTGTTTGAAGTTCATATGTATATTCAACAAAGCCAGTGGATGTCTGAAGCAAATGATGGGCACATTGATAGCATGCTCAAAATAATAACAGACCCTCAGAACATACAGTTTTTGGGTGTGAATGCCCCGACAATGCTCAGCATTATTGGCTACGTAAAAGACCACCCCTCTCTTTCCCACTATGCTGCTCCCCTTCAAGAATATCTTGATAAAATGAAATCTCCTGATTATAGATAACACTCAAATCAGTGAAGTTTATTTATTGCTTATCTACTTTCTTATTTCTTTTTCTCTCTATTTCCACAGTAGAAGGAAAGATCCTTCTAGGGGAAGAGAGCTCAAAAATAAAAGGATTTCGTCTTCAGTTTGAGCACATGCTGCAGAGGCAGGCCTGGCAGGAAGCATGGTATTTCTTGCCCTCTGATAAGGATGTAGCTGAAGATAAATTAGAAGATGGTCTTGTAGAAGAGAATGGCATTTTAAAATCCTATAAAATATGGCTTCGCGAACAAAGAATTGAACTTTTAAAACAGCCTGACCTGGCTGACAAAAAACAAGAATATTTTAAATCTCTTTTGCAAAGTAACCTTTTTTTGGAAGATATTAACTTTTGGATTAAAGATGAATCAAAAACCCTCGAAGAATTGAAAAATCGCTGGAGACAAGAAGTCTCATCATTAGTTCAAGAACAAAAAAATCCATTACTTGAGGAAATTTATTTGAAGCAAAAAGAGGAGGCTTGGCGCAACAAAGTGGCTCACTTTAACACTGCCAGCCTTGTTGAAGAAGAACCCTTTTTTATTCTTTTAGATAACCCCGAGGAGCTCGCAGAATATTACAATGGGATTGGAGATGCAGTTTTTAATACAGAACAATCTTGTCAATTAGCACTCCACTATTGGAAAAAAGGATTGTCTTACTTAGAGAAAATAAAGTTTTCTAATCCTTTTCAATTACAAATTTGGGAAGAGTTGGGATGGACCAAAGATGAGATTACTCTAAAAATCAATCAATGTCAGGATGCGCTTTCTAAGGAGGAGAGTGAAAAATATCAGATCGTTTATGAAGATGGGCAGTTTTATAGAAATATTTCAGAAGAGAAAAAATGTTATTTTTCTATTCCTGATCCCTATGGGACTGCTTCCAAGCCTTATGTTCTTGGAGATAAGGTTTTTATTTTAGGAAGAAGGATGAATGAAATTGAGGATATAACTCTTTTTGTGTTTGATGTTCATACTGGAGTATTACTCAAGCAAATTTTTATTGTAGAATTTTTTCTAGAGCCCAATTTTTATCCTCTTCATATGGTTTATAAAGAAGGGGAGCTGATAATTTATAATCCTGTGAATAGTGTTTTTGTTGGGGTTCATCCCTTAACTTTAGAAGTGACAAGGGCAGAGAGGATTCAAAAGTTTGTAGAGGAATATAATCAGCGAGATATAAAAAATAACGTCTTTTTTTACCTTTCTGTGTTGCGCACACATGCAGACCATGTGGTGAGAAGTAATGCGGCATTGATGCTGGGAAATGTTGGAGATCCTATAGCCATTCCTTTTTTAATAGAGGCTTTAAAATCGGATTCAGATCATTTTGTTAAAAATGCTTCTTTACTTTCCTTGGGAAGACTTAAAGCTATCCATACGATTCCTCTGATTGTTTCATTTTTAAAAAACAGCGACATGGGACTTCGATATTCAGCCATCTGTGCATTGGGGGATATGGCATACCCATCTGTGATTGAACCTCTTATGGATGTTTTGGAAGATCCTCTCGTTCATGGAGGCCAGAATATTCATGTTTACTGGGCTGCTCGAGATACATTAAGAAATTTATCTGAAAGTTTATCTTTAGATTTCGCACTTAAAGAAAAACTTCTGGCGGTTTTAAAAAGAAATAATTAGACATTAAAAGTTTATTTATTAATTATTAAAGAATATGGGCCGGTAGTACGAAGGGGATTAGTCGATCTTTCAGAAAACGCGGATTAAGGGAGCGTTTTCTAAAGGAGACTCCCCGAAGACTCCTTGGTTAGTGAGAACGAGTGCACAGCACGAAGTTCGAACTTACAAGGAGGGTAAGCCCGGAAGGGCTGAGCGTTGCACAAATTAATTACAAGGAGTTGACGAGAGTACTAAACTTTGAACAAGATTTAAATTTCGTTACGGGCCGGTAGCTCAGTTGGGAGAGCGCTACGTTCGCAACGTAGAGGCCGGGCGTTCAATTCGCCTCCGGTCCAAATTCAATTTTCTAAATAATTATTAATGACCGCAATGATACTTTTAAAATCCGATGGAACGTCTTTTAGATTTTGTTTGTTATAAAATGCCTGCCAAAATGTTTGCATGCGACTTAATCCTTCTGGTGAATAAGCAATAGACTCTTTAAGAAGAGTGCCTCGTTTTTCAAAAACTTCTTTTGAAATATGTTTAAGTTTCTTCTGATCGAGCTTATTGCTATTGATCATGAGAAAAACATCATAAAAATCTCGCAGCCTACTGGTAGCTTCTCCTAAACTCATGATGATTTGAATTTTTTCAGCACATTGATATTCCAAGGAATAAGCCAACAAGCTGATCTCCCCAGGATAAAGCGGCTTATTGTGATACTTAATATGATTATAAGGAATAAGGATGGGCTCCGCTACATCTCCAATCGCCAAATCAATTTGAATTTTATTTTTCATTTTTCCAATTTGATAGGTAATCTTAAATCTAATACCCGGCTCTTCCATTTGATGATGAGTTAAGGGTTCAGATTCTAAATCTGTAAAAGAAAAACCATCGTCTAAATTTATAGTCATTATTTGGAGAACAAAATCAGTTAAACCCTTCGGAGTTGATTTTAAGTTTTTAATAGCAAAATCAATATCCATTGTTCTTCTTCTTGTGGGCAATAAATTTGCAATAAGATTTCCCCCTTTTAAAATAAAATGTTCCTTTATTTTATGATGAGAAAGCCTTGCCAAGAAACGTTCTTCGGCCAATTTTGTCAAAATGGTTTGAAAATCGACATTCGATTCTTTGGCGATTTCTAATAATCGATATTTCAGGGCTTGTTCATTCATGTTGTCACCAAGGCAGTAATAATATTTGTGATGTCATATCGCAGCTTCCTGCCATACTGGATTAGTTTTTCAATCTTTTTATCTTTTCTTTTAAGATATTCCCGAAGAGCCTTGATGGCAGTATCTTGAGGAAGATATTTAAATGTGTCTATAATGGTTTTTTCTGGGTCATAAATTTTAAGTTTGTATTTTTTATATTGAATCATTGAAATGCCCATCGAATAATTTATTCCTCGAAGTCGTATAATTTTAATATTAGAAAAAGGCTTTATAACTTTTTCATTTGGAATGGCGATCCACTTTTCTTCACCCATCTCATCTGTAAGTTCATAGAGCCTTAGCGCTGAGATGAGGCATATTACTCCATAATCCATCTTAAGCAGTGCAGGCACAAATGCACCTATAGGTTCAAACAGAATATCAGGGGTTTTGGCATAAACTCCTCTTTCAAGACGAAACAGAGACTTTTTTTTGACCTCTAGCGAGAGCTCATTTCTGCCTATACCCATCTTTTCTGCTTGTTCAGTGGTTATGATCTCATTTTCCTTAAGGAAGTGAGCTAGTTTTTGCTGAGCTTTACCCATATTTCACATTTTACAATAACTACTCATTATTGTAAAGTGAGTAATATTTGTATTAATGCTTCATGGTGTGCCTGATCTTAAAGCTCATTTTGGTATCGGTTCATCCACGTAAGGGAAAATGTCCCTTGCCAACACGTGTTCGCATACTATAGCCTGGGCTCCAATTTTCACCAGATTATCTAAAAAAACGTCTGTTTTTGTGGCTTCGACCGATGCCCCTTCGCTGGTCTCCATGTCTATAAGGGGCAGATCTCGCAGGTTTTTCCAGGGTTGCTCCCTCAATTTTGTAGAGCTGAGATATTTTTCGCCAGACATCATAATCGTTTGGAATGAGGAGGCTCACGGCTTCTCCTTGAGCCCCTGCACGGGCCGTTCTCCCAACACGATGAACATAGTCTTCGGGAACCATGGGTAGATCATAATTAATCACATGTTCTATGTGATCAATATCTAACCCCCTTGCTGCAAGGTCTGTGGCTACCAAGATCCTATGTCTATTCGATCGAAACTGCTGCATGGCAAGATTTCGCTGTCCCTGGCTCAGTCCACCATGGATTCTTCCCACCTCATATTTTCTATCCTTTAAGAACTGTGCCAACCTATCTGTTCGGCGCTTAGTCCGCGTAAAAATAAGAACAGAACCTTCCCTGACTTTCAGTTCGTCTAAAAGCACACGGTTTTTCTCTTGTTCAGTTGTTTGAATAGCAGATTGTCTGACTTCCTGCACAGGCTGTTGAGCCTGACCTACCGATATATGCACAGGATCTGTTAAATATTTTTTTGCTAAGTTTTCAATATGTTTTGGAAACGTAGCAGAGAATAGGAGTGTCTGCCTAGACTTTGGAAGATAACGAAAGATTTCTCTCAACTGAGGTTCAAATCCCATATCAAGCATTCTGTCAGCCTCGTCCAATATTACCATTTTAGTTGCGGCCACTGAAAGGTTTCTCCTGTTGAGAAGATCGATCACCCTGCCAGGTGTTCCAACGAGAATGAGGGGTTTTCTTAAAAGAGATCGAATTTGACTATATATCGGAGCTCCCCCCATAAGAAGTGCAGGTTGAAGCGTCGGAAAGGGGGCTGTCATCTTTTTTAAGACATCAATGATTTGAAGGGCCAGCTCTCGCGTAGGAACTAAAATAAGGGCCGACTGACCTGGACTCTTCAGAAGATGAGTAATGAGCGGAACACAAAAAGCGGCCGTTTTTCCCGTTCCTGTCTGAGCGCATCCCATAAGGTCTCTTCCTTGCATGATCACAGGAATAGCCTTTGCTTGAATCGGCGTAGGGATACAAAAGTTCATGGCCGCTAACGCAGTTTGAAGCTTAATGGGCAGATCTATTTCTTTGAAGTTATTCATTGTACTTCACAAAATAACAACGGCTGTTATTAGGGAGAATAAATCTGAAATTAGCGCCGGCCACCAAATCTGCTACCACCACGATCGTTACGCGGTGCCATTGGCTTGGCTTCGTTCACTTTCAATGCGCGACCATCATGGTCCTGCCCATTTAATTTTTCAATTGCCGCAGATGCTTCTTGGTCTGTTGCCATTTCCACAAAGCCAAATCCTTTGCTTCGTCCTGTATCACGATCTTGAATGACCTTTGCAGACTCAACAGTTCCGCATTGAGAAAACAGGCTGGTCAGATCTTCATCTGTTACTGAGTAGCTTAAATTTCCAACGTAAAGTTTCTTTCCCATATAATATACCCTCCTACGAGCATTGTGTCGCCGAAGAGTAAAACGAATTTTAAAAAAACCGCAACCTCTAACGTGACAGCATTATGTTAATGTTTTCTTCTATAGCACAGTCATTATATAAAGGGAACAGGTATTTTAATAGGCGCGATGAGCATAAGGCGTCACTGAATTAGGAAAAACACTTGCAAAGTAAAACAGGGGTCGATACAGTGTGAACAACTTTAAATGGACTTAAAGAATAAAGCCTTATTTCAAGAAGTCCTCACTCCAGAAGCTCTTCATTTTGTTGCTTGCCTTCAGAAAAAGTTCAATCCCGAACGAAAGAATTTACTTAAACTAAGGGAAGATCGACAAATGCGTTTCAATCAAGGAGATACCCCTTCTTTTCTTAAAGATACCGAAAGTATGAGAAATAAAAACTGGCGTGTGGTGCCCACACCGAAAGATCTTGAAAAAAGACACGTCGAAATTACAGGCCCTGTTGAAGCTAAAATGATTATTAATGCTTTGAATTCAGGGGCAGATGTTTTTATGGCCGACTTTGAAGATTCTCTTTCTCCAACCTGGGAAAACATCATTCAGGGGCAAAAAAACTTGAAAGATGCAGTTCGTCATAACCTTCAATTTACAACCCCTAATGGAAAAGAATATAAACTGAATGAAAAAGTAGCAACATTACTCGTGCGCCCGCGTGGCTGGCATCTTGTAGAAAAAAACTTGACTGTCGATAGTGAACCCATTTCAGCAAGTCTTTTTGATTTTGGACTTTATTTTTTCCACAATGCTCAGGAACGTCTCAAGAGAGGAACAGCACCCTACTTCTATCTTCCAAAATTAGAAAGTCATTTAGAAGCTCGCCTTTGGAATGATGTTTTTAACTTTGCTCAGGATGAACTTAAAATTCCACAAGGCACTATTCGAGCTACCGTTCTTATTGAAACCATTCCTGCCGCTTTCGAAATGGAAGAAATTCTTTATGAACTACGTGATCACTCTGCAGGGCTTAATGCTGGAAGGTGGGATTACATTTTTAGTATAATTAAAAAGTTTAGAGCAGGAAAAGTAGGTCTGGAAAAAGTGCCTGTCAGTCTTCGACATAAACAGGCACTTTTTCCAGACCGCTCCCAGATCACCATGGCTGTTCCTTTTATGCGAGCTTACACAGAGCTTCTTGTAAAAACATGTCACAAAAGAGGAGCTCACGCTATAGGTGGAATGTCTGCATTTGTTCCTAGTCGAAAAGATCCTCAAATTAATGAAGTCGCTTTTACAAAAGTTTGTGAAGATAAAGAACGGGAGGTCAGCATTGGTTTTGACGGTACATGGGTAGCTCATCCAGATTTAGTTGAAGTAGCAAAGAGCGTTTTCGAGAAAACACTTGGCGATAAACCTCATCAAAAAGAGAAATTGAGAAAAGATGTGAATGTCAAAGCTTCAGATCTTTTGAATTTTCAAGTTCCAGAAGGAAAAATCACGGAAAAGGGTGTGATGAATAATATTAGTGTGGCCCTTCAATATTTAAACCATTGGCTTCAAGGTACTGGGGCTGCAACTATTTATAACCTTATGGAGGATGCAGCTACAGCTGAAATCTCACGGGCACAACTCTGGCAGTGGATTCACAATAAGGCAGAGTTAGAAGATGGCCGGGTCGTTAATGAAGAGCTTTATAAAAGACTTCGCGGCGTTGAAATTGATAGGCTGGGAGGAATGGACTCACAAAAGTTCCAACATGCAGTGGAACTTTTGGACGGATTGGTTTTGAGTCAAAATTTTTCTGAGTTTTTAACAATTCCTGCATACGCATATTTGGATTAGATGTTGGATTAGGCGCGTTCTTTTACAAACGTAGTATAAATAGAAGGAGATCCTCAATGGAAAAAGAAATCACAAGCCAAGTTGTTTCTCTTAAAAAAGATTGGGCTGAAAATCCAAGGTGGAAAGGAATCCTACGCAAGTACAAAGCAGAAGAAGTAGTCACACTTCGCCCTTCTATTGTAGAAGAATACGTGCTTGCCAGAAAGGGGGCTTTACGCCTATGGAAACTTCTTCATGAAGATCCCTATGTTATAAGCCTTGGAACTTTAACAGGAACTATGGCCATTCAAATGGTAAGAGCGGGGCTTAAAGCTATTTACATGAGTGGTTGGCAAGTAGCAGCTGATATGAATTTATCTTCCCAAACGTATCCAGACCAAAGTCTTTATCCTTCAAACAGTGCGCCCCATTTAGTGAAAAGAATCAATAATGCTCTTATGCGAGCAGATCAAATAGATAAAGTTGAAGGTAAAAATGACATCTATTGGTACGCTCCTATCATTGCTGATGCAGAAGCCGGATTTGGGGGGCCTCTTCATGCTTTTGAACTTATGAAAAGTTTTATTGAAGCAGGAGCTAGTGGTGTGCACTTTGAAGATCAGCTGGCTGCCGAAAAAAAATGTGGCCACCTAGGTGGTAAGGTGCTTGTCCCAACAGTTCAATTTATTCGCACCCTTGTTGCTGCACGATTAGCCTCTGATGTACTGAACGTTCCAACTATTATTGTTGCTAGAACTGATTCTTTAGGAGCGACACTCTTAACTTCTGATATCGATCCTGCAGATCAGCGTTTTATGACAGGAGAAAGAACCTCAGAGGGTTATTATCGTGTCAAAGGTGGAATGGAAGGAACAATTGCACGAGGTTTGGCTTACGCACCGTATGCAGATATTCTTTGGTTTGAAACTGCAAAACCTGATTTGGGAGAGGCACGCGAATTTGCCGAAGCTATGCATGAGAAGTTTCCCGGAAAGCTACTTTCTTATAATTGCTCTCCTTCTTTTAACTGGAAAAAAAACTTAGACGACCAAACAATTGCTAAATTTCAGAAGGAGCTTGCAAAGTTTGGATATAAAAATCAGTTTATAACTCTTGCCGGGTGGCATCTTTTAAACCTTCATAGCTTTGATTTGGCTCGTGGGTATGCAAAGTCTGGCATGTCTGCTTATGTCAAAATTCAAGAGGAAGAATTTAAACGCCAAAAAGATGGCTATACCGCTGTCAGGCATCAACGAGAAGTAGGAACAGGTTATTTTGATAGAGTGCTCATG
>CAYJUJ010000036.1:1537-9847 GCA_964373325.1 uncultured bacterium | reverse complement strand
GCTCTTGTCATCCCTGCGCCCCCCTCTGTCATTCCCGCATCCCCCTCTGTCATCCCCGACTTGATCGGGGATCCATCTTCTTTCCGTCATCCTGAGGGCCTTAGCCCGAAGGATCTCAAAAAACTTTTAGAACCTTATAGTTCACTCGTTTCTCAAGAACACGATCTTCCCAATCAATTTGATAGGAAGTTTGAGCAATTTAAAAAAACCGTTGTTGAAAGTCATCCACTTTACCAATTTTGGAAAAAACGAAAAGAGTTAGTTAAAAACTCAATTGAACTATCCGTTCAGTTGGTAGAGCTTGATGAGAAGCGTGAACAAGTAAGATTAGACGTAAAAAAAATGGCAGAGCGAACAGAGGAGCTTAAAGAAAAACTAGAAAATTTTGACCCATATAAAACGCAAGAAATAGAAGAGAAAAAAAGACGCCTTGTAAACATTTCTGATGTGAGGCAGCAAGAAGAAATTTTGAGAGGTTTTATTTCTTACCTTGATTCTCAGAAAATAGAATTTTCAAACGAAATTGAAGGCATCAAGAAAAGTTTACCAGAAAAGATGGACGAACTTTTACTGCTGAACGCCCAATGGATTGGTATTGTGATTGCAGCTCCTTATTTGCTGGCTAATATTCTTGATCAACCCCTTGAAGAGTTTTTTAAAAATCCACATTTTTTCTATAGGCTCATAGCAGAAAAAAATATAAGTGCGTCTGATTATGAAAAAATAGGTGTAACTCAAATGCCGGAAGATGAGCTTCAAAAACTTTTTGATCGATCACTAAGAATAGCCATTAAAAATATGGATGAGTGTTTTAAGCATGTTTCTAAAGCACATGCTTATGAAGATAAACTCTCACTTCTTCTTAATCCTTTTGTAGAAGAAAGAATTTTATCTCAAGATAAAGAACGCATTTTAAAACCTCTCGTTGAAAGTCTTAAAGAAGAACAAAAAGTATTAGCAGCACAAACACAAAACAGAGAGTTTTGGGTCAGGTATGGAAGCATTCCCATTGTTGTTGGGGCAAGTTTTTTTATTACAGGTGGTGTTGGCGCCATTTTCTTTTTGGGGGGCATGGTGGCGTTGGATGCGGGAGAATATTATTACGTGTATGTTCAAGATCATGAAAATCTAAAAACACAGTATCAAAACCTGATGGTTAATGTGCCTCAGTCTGATGCGCGATTTGGAAATTTTTCTACCTTTGATCAATTGCGCCGTGAACTTTATGGCTTTGAAAATCCAGAAGGATTTTTTGAAACGTTGGAGTCTTTCGGAACCATCAATTGGTTGAAATTTTCTCTTGTTATGAATGGGTTGGTTATACTTCGACCTGTTAAGTTAGCGAAGTATGTTTTGCGTCAAAAATATCACAAGCTTCATAGATTATATGAGCTTATGGAATCATCTCCTGAGTTGCAAAGAATGCTGGCAGGAGAAGAAGGTATGTCTAGTTTCAGAAAATTTGTAGAGGCCCTTCCTCATGCAGACATGCCGGAAGATCTTATTCGAGCTACCCAAAAAATTTCGGAAAAGTTGCCACGCGTTGAAAGGGGAGCGGTAGAAATAAGGGCAAGTCGACAAGGTTATGAGGTTTTATCCATTTCTCAATCAGCTGATTTTTTAAGGAAAAATGGGAGAGCAGCACTTGCATCTTTGGAAGGTATTTATAATAAATTAAGACAGGTTTTAGGATTAGGGGATGAAGCATTTCAAGAATTTTTAAAGAAAGAAGGATTAGAACTTGAAAATGTTTGCAAAGTAAGAAAGAGAAGGAGTTTGAAGTTAAAAACGCCTCATCTCGATTTTGGGCCTCAAATTGAATATGCTCCTCATGTTCGAGTGGTAGCTGTGAATGAAGATAAACTTCAAAAACTTTTAAGATTAGCAGGAGAGGAGGGTTTAAGGGTAAAACCTGATCTGGTTAGAAAAATTTTACTATCAGAAACCTTACCTCGACTCCAAAAAACCCACCCCGATCAAATCTTCCAAGAGGCCTTCTCAATTATTCGAGAGGTTTTAGAATCGAGCAAGTCATTCTGACTTCCTCTCCCTTGGATGGGAGAGGAATGAGGAGAGGGTGAGGCTGCCATTTTTTGGCACTTCTGTTCCTAAGGTTGTCCCTTCAAAGACAGTCTTTGAAATGACTGTCTTTGAAGAATATGGTACAGATCTTGCTTCTCATGACGTTTTCGCAATGACTCTTGTTATCTTAGTAAGATTTTTTCTTTGCTCTCTAGCAAAACCTTAGGGGGTAAAAGGGGTGGAGTGGCGAGAAGGGTTGATTCAATCTGGTATTTGCCTTCGGCAAGTTCTAATTCTTTTTCTGTCCAACGAAAATTCTTTTGAGTCTTGTTAGTCAATCGATTTCTCACAAAGAGCACTTCGTTTTTATCAGTATCTAAAACGCGTGTGTGAATTTCTACATCTTCATTGAGTGGCAGCTTTATTTTTTTAAGTACCAAGTAAATATCAATGTTATTTTGAGAAAGTCTTACCTCAATTTTATCTCTAAATTGGGAAGAATAGATATAAATGCCCCCCACCCAAAGTAAAATGAGAGAACCCAGAATAATATAGATTTTTTTCACTTTTTCTCGCGTTTAAATGTGAGGAAAATCCACCGGCCATAGAAGATCCAACCCACTGCCCACAATGCTAGGAAGATAAAAATCCACCAATTGGTTAAGAGAATATCTAAAGGGTTGTTTTTAAAGGTGTAGTAGGGAAAGCCTGCCAAAACAACAAAGCCCAAGAAAGCTTGCACAAGAAACGACAATGAATACCATTTTTCAGGATTTGCCATAATAGAAGCGATTATAAGTGAGTTTTCCTTTGCGTCAAGGAGACAGTCTCTTTAGTCTTGACAATTGTTATGGTGGTCACTAGCGTAAGCCACCTCTCAAGGGAGGGGGGTTAGATTTTTCGGCGAAGGTAGGTTGTTTGAAATTCTCTTGGAAGGTCATAGTCAATTATACTTTTCTATTTTTAGTTTTACTCTGCCTCCTTCTTAATCCACATACTTCTTTTGCAAATGAACCTGAACCAGATGGTTTCGACCATGATAAAACGCGCGAAGAAGGGACTGAAAAAGATCCTGGTCCCAAAGATCCGCGTCAGTTTAGAGAGCTTAAAATTTATGATGGAGAAAGTGAAAGGATAGCTTTTCTTGTTAATCACGGTCGCTTCGAAAATGGTTTGTACATATGGCATCGAGATTTGAAAGGTCGGAGACAAGGTGAAGAGTGGGGTCGGGCAGATTTTCTTCTTCGAGGCACTTTTCTTGATCTTGAACCACAAAAAAATTTTATAACGGGTCATAATGATGTTTATGGAACGGCAGGAGCGGAACATTCCTATGGTGACTCTGGTTCAATACGTCATCATTATTTTGTTTTTCAAATAACTGAGGCTACTGGAGCGGAAGGTACACTTAATAGGTTGTATCTTTTGCGTTATGCTCATTCTCCAAGTGGAGGAGTTGGTATTCTTGATCTTACAGATATCCATTCTTCCATTCATTCTATTTTGCCTTGGTCTTATCAAGAGGGTTCCTTTCATTATGTTTCTGAGCTCAATGCTTTAGTTTATTCGCTCAAGCAATTATCAGGGCGAAAGTATAAATCAGCAGTTACAGGCGTAATTTATTTTGATTTTAAAGGTGGTAGAATTCATACAGATCTACCCTATTTTTATGAAGCAGTTTTTCCAGGTGTTTTTGTGTCTCAAGAAGATTTGCCTCAATTGGTGCGGCCACTTCCTAATAAAGATGTAGCCATTTTTCACCCAGAAAATAAAGGTTCTTTAACTTTTACGGGGGTTCCGTTTCTTGAAGGGGGTGGCGCCGAAGGAGCGGAGAGGAAAAAAGTTCGGTATTATAATTTAAGTGCTCGTCATAAAGAAATTGTTGAGTTTCGTACCAGCGGGCGGCAGATTTCTGAAATTGTTTTTACACGGCAAGATGTTTTAGAACGCCTACCCCCCATTTCAAGATTAGAAATTTTTCCAAAAATACAAGAAAAAGTGGAACAATTTGGAGCGGCACAAGATAAAAAATATCTTATATTTCTGTGTGCTAATAAAAGAGAGAAGGAACTTGTAGAAGCTCGTCTCCAATATGTACTTTTTGAGTCACGTGCTTTTAAAGGGCGTATTGTGAATCTTGATCAAATGCGTTTAGAAATACAAGAACTCTTTCACATGATTGGTGTTATGGGGCAAACAGAACCTATTGCCTTTGTTTCTTCAAGTGATAAAGCCAAAGGTATTTTTGGAAAAAATTCTGATACAAAAGGAGATTTTTTAGGTAGATATCTTGAAAGAATGGAGGGACCAGCGCCCTTGCGCTTCATGGTTGTTGCAACAAGGGAGGAGGTTGAAGGGTTTAGTGGTTCTGAATCAAGGTTTAAAGTTTCAGATGCGCAAGTAGTTGATGTGGAGCTTTCTATAGATGATAGAGTTGCTATTGCCAAAAGTCAGTGGAAAGACTCAGAGGCTTTAAAAGACGTTGCTTTTGAAGAAGCACATTTGCGAAGCCTTCTTGAAAGAGCGGATTTCCTTGATGAGCACATGGATCCATTGGAGAGAACTTATCGTATTATTGATTTCATAGCAGATAGCGTTTCTGTTTCAAAAGTGCCCGTGGCCCGTCTTCCTTATGAAGAATTAGAGAAACTTTGTTACCAATTTTTTGGCCTTCCCAATTTTGAAGCGCAAACTTCCGAGTTTGTTGTAAAGCTTAGAAATTTGGAAGAGGGGCTAGGAAGAAGAGTTTTTGGGCAAGGTGATGGGCTTAACACGCTCTCTACAGCGGTGCGAAATTATTATGCCTCTGAAACGACTCGCAAAGGGGTTAGAGAATTTATTCTGATTGTTGGAAATCCAGGCGTTGGAAAAACTTACACAGCTGACCAACTGGGGGATTATCTTGGAAAGGAGCTGTTTCTCATTAATTTAAGGGATATGCCGAAACATAAAATTTTTCAGGAGCTTCGGCGCTATTATGATCATTATTATCGAAGCGGTGCTATTCTCGTTTTAGATGAAATAGATAAAAGTGTGGATGGGGCTATTTTTACCTTTCTTCACACTATTTTAGAAAAAGGTTTTTTTGCAGAGCACGATGTTTCAGAAGCAAGTTCTTCTAACTGGTGGTTATCAAGACAGCCTCCTAAAACATATAATATTTCTGGAGCTCTTGTTTTAGCAACGGGTAATTTTGAAGCGACTGAAAGTTATGCTTCTTTATCACCTGAAAGGAAAAGAGCACAACTTCTCGCTGATACAGCAAAAAGTTGGAGTAATCAAGGAAGGGGGAGCCAGGCTATGAAGTCTATTTTAGATAGAATTCCAACTATCATTTACTATCCGGATCTTTTAAATGTTCACTCTTACAATATTGCCGCAAAAAAGTTTGTAGAAATCCAAGCTGAGCATGCAAGGCGTAATCATCTATACTTATTTTCTATTAGTTTTTGGGAAAACTTTTTAAAATTAAATTTAGGCAGTGCTGGAAGTGGTCGCGCGGCAGAAAACGCTATTTCACAAATGATTCAAACGCTTGTCGTTAATAAACGCGTTGATGATAGGATTGCAAGAGATAAGCGAGCTAAAGAAGGGAGGGCGGCTCCAGAAGAAAAAAATGCACCTCCAAAAGTAGACGGAGCCCCTCAAGAAATGTATGTCATGCGCCTTCTTCCCTCTGGAGAAATTGATCTTGTGAGCTCTGAAGAAAAAGTACGATTTCGCTATGAGGTTTTAAGAATGGTGTGGGCTCATTTGAGAGATTCTGTTTATCATTTAACTGTGACAGAGCTTCGAAAACTTCCTAATGGTGAGGATTTGGTAAAACATCTTCTAAAATTTGCTGAAAGCTCTGAAATTATGCTTGATGCCAAAATTGTGGGAATTGGAGAAACAGAAAAAATAGAATTTGCGATTGTGGCACTGCCTGCTGATGATATTTCTGGTGGAGATATGGATTTAAGAAGAAGAGCTATTTATGAAAGAAAAGAAAAACTTCGAAAAAATTTGATCAACTTTGGTAATTGGATTTTACTTCATAGGGCTGATCCGGAAGTGGCTTATCCTAATTCTCCTTATTATGAAGAAAAGAAGGCTGAAATTTTTGATCTTTTTAGAAGATTTGCTTTTTATAGAGGGGACAATCCACCTCCTTTAACAGAGCTCAATGTTTCTGAAACTCCCGAGCAGAGAATGAGGGTTTTAGCTGATTGTATTGATCGTTGGGTTGTTCAAAGTGGTATTCTCGATAAAGTTGTAGATGCGGTTATTGGAACAACAAGAAATCTGCCTATTGAAGATTTAATTAATACAAGAATTTACCAACCGTTGGTTTTAAAAACAACAACCCTTCGGACTAAAGCTGATGATGCAAGACAAAGAGAGACGGGCCGAGCTACTGAGGATGTAGTTCGAGCTGTGAGGCAACAGGATCCAGAGCTCATTCCTGTTCAAAAAGAACTTTCTGAAATTCGGAGTTATTTGAATGAAAGGGGAGGAGTCAGGGTTCTTCCTACTTTGACTAACGCGAATGAGGTTTTAGGTACTATTAATCCTCACTCGATGTTATTTAGCCAAGAGGCAACACGAGCTCGTATTCTTTACCTAGAACAAGGAGTTAATCCCTTTCTTTTAGCTGAAGTCATTGCAACTCAAAATGCCGAGAAAAAGCATGAACGTGAGGTGTGGTTAGTGGATGATTGGCCCCAGTCATTTCCTATTATGGAGTTACTCAAAAAACATGCGGATCGGTTTATTATTCTTATTTTAAATGGGGAAGTGCCGGGAAATGCTGATCTTCAAAAAGTAGTGGCCGTATCTCTCAAAGAAAATACGGTAAAACCAAGCACTGAAGATAGAGGTATCTCTGTAACTGAGGGGGAAAGCTCTATTCAAAAAGTTGTTGAAGGAAAAGCCAAGTATTTTAAGAAAAATTGGAATATTGAATTTAAACCACAAGTGACGTCTCTTATTGTGAGGGTGAGTATATCAGCAGATCTAGCAGCTCTTTTCATGGATGCCCTGGTGCGCTTTCACACAGATAAGAACCTCGCAACATTTCGAGCTTCTGGAAAACCATTTCTTGAAATTAATGAAACAACCGTTGTTGAATTTTTAGGGAGTAGTGATGCCATTTCTTTGAGTATTCACAGAGGTGATCCGAAAATTCATAGCCAGATTCTTGCCTCTATTGAGAGGCATTATGCAAAAGAAGTGACTGAAGAGAGATTTTTTGGACTTACTGCTTCTGCTGGCAGTGGGTCGAGAGGTGCTTCTTTTACGACGAGTAAGAGTAAGTTAAAGGCCTTTAAGCATTTCATGATCGCTCTTATTTCCAAGTGGGGAAGGGCAGCTCTTGCTTCAGATGATGCTTCTTGCTCACGAAGGGCTTATCTTTATCCGACAGGAGAAATTTCGAAAGAATTGGGTGGAAGTGTTATTGCTACATTTCGAGAAAGAGATATTTTTTACCATGTGATTCAAGGAGGGGGTTCTCCTTTTGTACAAGATGGAGAGATTTTTATCACGCTGGAAATTTTAGAAACCATTCTGGGTAAAAATATACAGTGTACCAAGGTGGCAATTGGCGATGCCTTGGTAGAGTTAAGTTTAGATAATTATAAAAGAGCCAAGCTTTTGGGGATTCTCTATCATGAAAATTTTCATAAAGAAGGAATTTCGGACGAAAACCTAGTTGATCAAAAAACAGTTTTGCGGCTTCATAAAGAAATGGGAAGAGAAGCAGCCGAGGCATATATATCCTTTTTGGAAAATCATGGACCTGGGTTTTTAAGAAACTGCTGGTGGATGCTTAGAGGGAGAAGTGAGCATTTGGATGCTATTTCAAGAGGCGAGGGTTTAAGAGGTTTTCTCTTTTCAGTTATCCAGAGGGACCCTTCTGTTATCCAGAGGGACCCTTCTGTCATCCTGAGCGAAGCGAAGGATCTCAGTTCTTTCGATAGGGGCTTAGAAAGAGGACTACGCCAAACAAATCTACGCGTTCATTCCGATGCTTTCCGCCTCAGAGATTCAGAAACCTTGAGACGTTTTCGTCAACCTGCAAGAGTTCGTAAGTAAGCCCCCCCTTGCGTTTCTACAAGGGGCTGTGTTACAGTGAATTTAGGTGTTGGTTGTGTTTTCTAATATCTTATTAATCATTCCAATTTATTACCAGGAGGGATTTTATGGTTGAGCTTTTCCTAAAAGGTGGCGTTCTCATGTGGCCTATTCTTGTATGCTCTGTTTTATCACTGGCTATTATCATTGAGCGGTTTATCCGAGTGCAGCCCA
>CAYJUJ010000036.1:0-1437 GCA_964373325.1 uncultured bacterium | reverse complement strand
TGCTCTGTTTTATCACTGGCTATTATCATTGAGCGGTTTATCCGAGTGCAGCCCAAAAAAGTTATTCCCGAAGACTTCTTAACAGAGGTAGAAAGTCTTGTTCAGAGAAGAAAAATTTCAGAAGCCATGACTTTATGTAAAGCGAATAGCTCTTCCATGGCTCAAGTACTTTTAACTGCCATTCAGAGTTTTGGACAGAGTCGTGAAGTTATCAGAGAAAAAATTGAAGAAAGCGGTAAAAAGGAGACAAATCTTTTAGAGAGAGGCTGCACCCTTTTAGGAACAGTTGCAAGTGTTGCACCACTTCTAGGCCTTTTAGGCACTGTGTTTGGTATGATTCAGGTTTTTAATGTGATTTCACTCGAAGGTGTTGGCAATGCCACCTCTTTAGCAGGGGGTATTTCACAAGCGCTTCTGACAACTGCTGCAGGTCTTATTGTGGCAATTCCTTCTCTTGTTGCTTACAAATATTTTGTAAATCGAGTTCAAAACCTTGTTGTAACTATGGAAGAATGCAGTGTGAAAATTTTAGATCATTTAGGAGAAAAACCATGAACTTTAGAAGGGATAAAAGTAAACTAGAGCCCTCTATTGATATGGCGCCCATGATTGATTGTGTTTTTCTTCTTTTACTCTTTTTTGTAACTTCTACTACTTTCATATCAGCCCCTGGTATTAAACTTAATTTGCCAGAAGCAAAATCTCAAGACATTGTACATCAGAAAAAGGATGTCACTATTGTGATGAGAAGCAATAGTGAGATCTTTTTCAATCAAAAACTTGTGAATCTCATAGAGCTTAAAACTAAGTTAGTAGAAACAGCAACTGACAACTCTAATGCACTTGTTATCATTCAAGCAGATACAGCTGTTTCCCATGGCCGTGTTGTAGAGGTTATGGATTTGGCAAAAGAGGCTGGTTTACATCAATTAGCCATAGCAACTCAACCTAAATCATGAGTCGTCATCATCTTTTTCTCATCATGTGTTTTTTAACGATTGTTCTTTATTTTGCTTTTTTTGGGCAACACGGGCTTGTTTCATCGATCAAGCTTATGAAGGAACATCATGAAATTCTTGCCAGTGTTGAGAGTATCAAGGTTAAAAATAACGAGCTTACAAAAGAGATTAAACTTGTTGAAACTGGTTCTAGCTATGTTGAACAAAAGGCCAGAGAAGTTTTGGGATTAGTGAGAGATGACGAGATTATCTATGAATTTAATGATTAGGAAATTAATTGTCATTCCGGACTTGATCCGGAATCCAGTATTTAAAATGTTCTGGATTCCAGCCTTCGCTGGGATGACCTTCAGTTTTTTTTTGGGTTGTGCTTTTGCAGAAAGGTCTCAGTTTACTATTAAAGCCACAGATCAAACTCCTATCTTCGTAGAGTTTTATTCTGCAAGGCAAGAGGCACCACTCGTTTTCTTAGTACACA
>CAYJUJ010000035.1:3280-9929 GCA_964373325.1 uncultured bacterium | reverse complement strand
CACAAAAAATAGCTGTCCCTGAAATGGCCTGGCCTCAACTATGCTCATCAATCTGTGGTGTTTGCACAGTTTCTTTTTTTCTTGGATTATTAACTTTTTCAATCTTCCTCTCTCTCAACTTGACAGCTAAATGTAACTGAGTTACATTTAGCTAATGAGGTATCCCCCTAAGGTACTTAATCTTCTTGAAGTTGTTCAAAGTTGTTTAGATCAGGGGCGGTACTTGGATACAAGACATGTAACAGAGCGGCAGCTGGAGCGAAGCATAACACGTATGGAGATTCTCCATGTTTTAAGAACTGGCTTCCATGAAAAGAAAAAGGATCAATTTGATGAAGAGTATAGTTCATGGAATTATGCAATTCGTGGGAAAACAGTGGATAAAAAGGAGTTAAGAATTATTGTTTCGTTTGATAAAAATAACATGCTGATTATTACAGCAATTGATTTAACTTAAAGGAGAAAATTAAAAATGGAAAAGAAAATTCAAAGAGTGTTCATAGACCACGGCTTCGGTTTTCCAATAAAACTTTTAAACGTTCCTATGATTAAAGTCAGAGGAAATTGGACTCCTAATATCAATTATAATCGACTAGCAGAGCTAGTTTTGGAAGAACTATGTTGGAAGTCATCCAATCTTACGGGGAATGAAATAAAATTTATTCGTCAATATTTTGGAATGACTCTTCAAGCTTTTGCCAAGCGCTTTTATGTAACTCATGCAGGGGTTATAAAATGGGAAAAAAATAAAACCAAAGTAACTGATATGATGTGGACTACAGAAAAGGACATTCGGCTTTTTGTGCTCTCGAATTTAGATGCATCTCCAAAAGAAATTGCTGAGTTATATGAAAAATTAGAAGGTTATCCTTCAAAGGCCTCATCTGAATTGGCCTTAGACATAACAAAGATGGCAGCTTAGATTTCACCCTAAAAAAGCATCGGTAACACTACCGAGTTTTTGGAAAAGGCACTCTTTCAGCATGACTTATGCACAAAAAATAGCTGTCCCTGAAATGGCCTGGCCTCGACTAGGGAGTGTAGTAGGGGTTTTTACCAGAAGCGTGGTCTGTAACATCTAGAATTTCACCCACCTGTGGAATTTTTTCTCGAAGGGAGCGCTCCACTCCTTGTTTCAAAGTTACTTTTGACATGCCACAGCCGTGGCAACCCCCACCCATTTTGATGTAAACAACATTATTTTTAACATCAATGAGGTCAATATAACCTTCATGCTGTGCAACGGCAGGGTTAATTTCCTTATCAAGGATTTCTTGTATTTTAGTTTTTAGTTCACTATCTGAGGGAAGGTTTTGCTTTATTTTTTCTGAGATGGCTGGTTCTCCTGATAAAATTTGATCTCGAATCATATATTCCATTTTCTGAGGAGCATCACTCCAATCGCTAAATTGAGGTGTAATATTGATTTTAATCAGATTTTCAAAAACAAGAATGCTATCTATATGTTCAATTTCAAAAAGCCTCTCAATAAGAGGTGAGCCTTTCCCCGCTTCACGATTTTTGAAGCATACAGATCCCTCTGGATAAATAGGTTGATCAACCGTAAATTGAAAAGTCTGCTCACCTAGCATTTCAAGTTCTATTTTTACGTTCATTGCAACTCCCTTTTTATCCTTTTAACAAGATCTTCTTCAGATGTCATTTTTTCATTATGCATGGGGATAAGCCAAATATGAGCATGGGGTACTTCATCTCCAATAATGCGCGATTGAATAAACTCTGTATTAAAAGCTTTACGTTGTGCATTGGCAATTTTGCCACAAACTTCAAAATAAGGGCCTAAGTTAGGAACGTCCCAAACCCATCTATAATGTTTTTTGGGGATGACCTGACAATGGCCTGGCTTTTGGGGAAATTTATCCAAAAAAGTCATAAAGTTTGCATCTTCATATACTTTGAGGCAGGGCAGTTCCCCTGCCGCAATTTTGCAAAAAATACATTGCATGGGCGGCATCTTATCTCTTTTAAAAATACTTTGCAAATGAGGTACTTTAGGTCATAATATCTAAGAATATCGTGCTGTTGTATTCATTTCAAAAAAAAGGGGGAAAGCGTATGTTTCTACTTGTATCGTTTAGTTTGGCTTTGATTGCCATAGCAGTTGGTGGGCTTTTCTTTGCAAAGGTTTGTGGGGTCGAGTGTTGTCAAAAAACTATGAAGGTTCTCGCAACCCTTGTTGTTGTTTTAGGTTTTGGGGTTCTTTTATGTGTAAGCTATAGAGCAGTTACACATTGCCTTAAGGGGGGAAAAGGTGCTTCTTGCCCCTATGAACACCATCATAAGCATAAAGATAAGGCAGAAGGCGAACATCACGGTGAAGAGCATCAAGAACCTCCCGTTTCTACTCCAGCTGATTAAATTTTAGAATAGTCTTAAAATGTCATTCCAAACGCGGGTCCCCGCCTTCGCGGGGATAAACTTCGCGATGAGATCCCACGCCCTACTGCGCTGCGCTTCGAAGGGCTCTGGATGACAGCTAGTAGCTGTCACTTTTGGAACACCACCTTAAGATTATTGAACATACCCATAAATAGTGTAGGCTCAAAAAGCAAATGAATTATGGGCTTCTTTTAAAGCATTTCCAAGAAAATCAAAGAGTCGCCTTTCTGGTTCCTAATGCTACTGTGAAAAGGCTTCTCATCAAAGATCTTTTGAACTCTCAAGAGAAGGGTGGCCTCTCTGGCAACCGTATTTTTTCTTTTAATGATTTTATTTTGGAAAGCCCTCTTTCACCTATTGAGGATGCTTTTGCAGCAGATATGGCCATATCAGGAGTGCTTACAAGTAGCGCTTTTAAAAATGTTAGTTTTTACGAATTTGTACAAAGAACTTTAAAAATACTGATATCAGCTGATTTGGATATTGCGACCCTTGAGAAGGCAGGGTGTTCGTCCCTTCTTATAAATCTCTATAGAACGTATCAATTGGAATTAGAGAAATCTGGAAAAACAAAGATGCAGATTTTCAAAAAGGGCATTTCTTCTTTTGACCAGCTAAAATCTAAATTTTTTGGAGAAATAGATGAAGTTATTGCTATAGGGGTGGGTGCTACCCATTATCTTGAAAAGCAATTTATTGTAGAGCTTCAGAAAAGGGGCATTATTTTTTATGATTTTACGGATTCCTTATTAGAGGAAGCTGCTCAAGAAGTAAAAACAAAAGTCGTTCAAAACCGGATTGAAGAGGTTAAAAAAATCTATCAATTAGCCAAATATCACCATACTTCTAATAATGATCTCAACCAGGTTTTTATTTTTAAGAATCTTTATCGTTACAAGGATTTATTAAAGAACTACTTTCCCGCTTCTTTTCGTTTTCATCCCGGACTTGACCTTATGAGAACACCATTATGCACATTCTTATTTTCTTTTTTGGGCCGTTTGGGGACAAACTCCTCTTCTTATATTCATCCTTTAGTAACGCATGATGTTTTGGCTGAAAGTTGGCAGGGAGTGCCTCAAGATGCCACTTTTAAAGAGTATTTTTCTCGTCTCAAAGGTTTACTTGAAAAGATGAAACTAGCGTTTCAAGTTTATCAAACGTCTCAACCTTTGTTTTTGCGAAGAGATCTTAAAGTTTTACACTTTCTTTTGACTCTGATTGAAGAAGTAAATGCGCTTCCTCAAAGTGAAAAGCAAGTTTCTTATGATCATTTTCTTTCCTTTCTAGAACTTCTTTTTTCTCACCAGTCTTATTCTGAAAATAGGAGAAATGAGGCAGCATTTCCCGCTTATGAGTTTAGAAATATTACATTTTGGAGAGGGGATATTCTTTATTTAGTGGGCTTTCATCAAGAAGATCGGTCAAGTGAAAACCCACTTCTTCCGGAAAAAAAGATTCACCGTATTAACGAAATTTGTGGAGAAAAGAGGCTTCTTGATCAAACTGAAAGGCTTGCTCAAGAAGAAAGGATTGTTTTGTCTAATCTAAAATTAGGCAATTCTCAAATTTATATTTTAAGACCCCATGCAGGTGAGGGTAAAATTTATTTTTGGCCACAATATATTGAAAAACTTGCAAAGACGGAACTACCAGATGTTCCAATAACATTTTTTCCAGATAGAAAAGCAGCTTATATACAGACACCCTATACTTTACCTTTATTAAAAAAATTGTATGAGGATAACCCCAAAACATTTAGGGAGCTGCGCCACAAAATAGCAACGTTGCAGTCACTCGACTGTGTTGAAGAAATAGGACATGTAAGAGCACAGTCAAAGATTCAAGCCCAATTTACAAAAATGTTTTCTCCATCGCAGCTTGAGTCGTATGGGAAATGTGGTTATCGTTTTTTTCTTGAATCTGTTCTAGGGCTCAGACAGGAGGATGAGGATGAATATGAACTAACCCCACTGGAGAAGGGAAGCGTTTATCATACAAGCCTCTTTCGTTTTTATCAGCTACGAAAAAAACGTGGGAAAACTAAAATTGATGAAAAAGACCTCCATGAAGCTAAGAATCAAATCCAATGGGCGGTAGATTCTGCATTTACTGACTATCAACGCCCTCTTTTTTGGAAGCTAGATCGAGATCGTATTTTTCAGCTTCTTCTGCAGTTTTGTGAAAAAGAGGCGCTAGATGACTGGATTCCTTCTTATTTTGAGGCTTCCTTTAGATATCCAACAGGTGTTTTAGATTTTTTTGGTGATGAAATTATTCTAAGAGGGATCATAGACCGAATCGATGTGAAGGAGGATAAGTTTCTTGTCATTGATTATAAAACAGGGAGTACTTTACCACCTCTTTCCGGTATTGAGAGGGGAGAAAATTTTCAATTACCTGTTTATCGATTAGCAGCGGAACATTGTTTTAACCAAATTGGGAAAGAAGGGGAAGCTACTTTTTATCAGCTGGGCAGTCTTGAAAAGAAAATGAAACTGACTCAAAAAAAGTATCAAGCACTTTCAAAAACTGTTTTAGATTATATTAAAAAGGAAGTGAGTCTTATTAAAAAAGCGCAATTTTATAGGCGTTTTAACCATTGTGGTTATTGCACCTTCGATCCTGTCTGTCGTTTAGATCGAAAGAGTCTTAAAAAACTTTAAAAAAGTAGTTGACGGGATTTTAAAGTTAGCTTAGCGTTTCTCTTGGTACTAGGAAAAAAGGTTTCGTTGTATCTGTTCTTTTTCGAAACAGAGCAAAAGAAAAAAATAGGAGGAGGCAAGCATGAATAAAGCTGAGTTAGTGGATCAAGTAGCAAAAGAAACGCAGTTGACGAAAGCTGACTGTGAAAGAGTGGTTAACGCTCTTGTTGGTACTGTTCGTAAAACCTTGAAAAAGGGCCAAGAAGTGAAGATTACAGGCTTTGGCAGATGGTATGTTAGCAAAAGAAAGCCAAGAACAGGTCGTAATCCTCAAACTGGCGCAGAAATTCAAATTCCTGCCAGCAAAGTTCCTGCATGGAAATCTGGTAAAGAATTTAAAAAACAGCTTAACTGACAACCACGAGTTGTCATCCTGAGCACTTCGTAGCGTAGCGCAGAAGAGCGAAGGATCCATGTTTTACAATGTTGTAAAAAAACGAGGCAGAGTGCAATATGCATGAGCCTCGTTTTTGTTTTTCACAACCTTAATTATGAGTGAAGTTTTTTTAAATCCAGTTCAAAGACAAGCTGTTGAAGGTTTTGATACCCACATATGCCTTTCTTCAGGTGCGGGTTGCGGTAAAACGACCGTTCTTTGTGAAAAATATGTAGCTTCTCTTAAAAGAGGATTAAAACCCTCTGAAATCATTGCTATTACCTTTACTGAAAAAGCTGCGGGAGAAATGAAAAATAGAATTCTGAAGCAAACAGGGTTAAATGAAAGTGCTGTTTTTGTTACGACTATTCATGGTTTTTGCAGATCCATTCTTTCCCAATATGGCATTCTCATTGGGATGAATCCATTTTTTCAAATTTTGGATGAACCCTCTTCTCTTTCTTTGATTAAGGATTTATTTGAAAGGAATATAGTTCATTTAGCACCTGAATTGATAAGGGAATATGGTTTATTTCATTTGAGGCACATTTTTTTGTTTTTACTCGTCGATAGAGAGAAAACAAGACAATCGTTTAAAAAGCAGCCATCTTTTGATGAACTGCGTTTGGGGACAGACAAAGATCTCAATTGGGATCCTATTTTGGAAAAAAAGGCTCAGTCTCTTATAAAAATATTTCAAGATGTTTATAACAAGTTAGAAGCTCGGTACAATGCTTTAAAACATGAGAAAGGAGTTCTTGATTTTGAAGATTTACTTCACCATGTGAGGGGCCTTTTTCAGAATCACAAAGAAGTTCTTCAAGAGTATCAAAGCCGTTTTCGTTTGCTTATGGTGGATGAATTTCAAGATACAGATGATTTACAAAAGGATATTGTCCAACTTCTTGTGAGTAACTCTAAAATTCAGCTTTTTATTGTAGGCGATCCTAAACAATCTATCTATCGTTTTCGTGGAGCGCAAGTTGAAGTTTTTAGCCATATGAGAAACCTTATATTGAAAGAGGGTGGACAGGAGTTTTTTCTTGCACAAAATTTTAGAAGTGGTTCCAAAATTATTAACTTCACAAATGCTCTTTTTTCGAGAGTATTTGAGAACTCAGATATTCCTTATGTTGATCTTTTTTGTTCGAAGGATGAAAAAGATCAA
>CAYJUJ010000035.1:0-3270 GCA_964373325.1 uncultured bacterium | reverse complement strand
TTTGATAAATAAGTTATTATTTTTTTTTATCTTTTTTTTTGTATGTTTTAAAAATATAAATTTTTTTTTCTTAAAATCCTTGCGATTGGTTAATATGTTAATGAGTTAAGGCATAAAGAGGCTTTGCTTTTAGCCTCTCGAATTCAAGAGTTACGCAGCCAAGGTTATGAGTATCAGGATATAGTTCTTTTATTTCGAGCTATGACGTATGCTTCAATTTATGCCAATGTTTTTAAAAAATATCATATTCCAACTTATATTGTTGATGATTCTGGTTTTTTTGATCATCAAGAAATTCAAGATTTATTATGTTTTTTAAGAACTGTTGAGGATCGGGAAGACCAAATATCTTTGGCGGCGGTACTACGGGGACCGTTCGTAGGAGTGTCTGATGAAACTCTTTTTTGGATGCACAGAGAAGGTGGAAGTCTTAACCAAGCATTAGAGAAGCTTTCATTATTGACTTCTCTAATGCCTGAACAAAGAAAAAAACTAGAAGAAGCTCGCACGCTTATTTTTAATTTAAGAAAAAATAAAGATAGATATTCCATCACTGAACTTATAGCAGAAATAAGAGAACATACTTCTTTTGATATTATGCTCGCTTCCTATGAGGAAGGAGTTCAAAAAATTTCAAGAATGGAGGGCTTTCTTGAGTTTGTGAGAAATCGAAAAGAGGCCCCTCTTTTTAAATTCTTAGAAGAGGTTTCACTTTTGCGGGATCACGATTATCGACAGCCCTCTCAGGAGCTTTTATCTTTCAACGGCGTTCGTATCATGTCTGTTCATAAATCAAAGGGTTTAGAATTTCCTGCAGTCTTTTTACCCGATATTGGATATCAAAGCTCAAAAAACTTGCCTCTCTATTTTAGATCGAAATTGGGTGTTGGGCTTAGTCTCAGAGGTTCTGATTTAAAGTGGCAGGAAAGTTATTGGAAACAGATGATTAAAAAGAAGGAAAAAGAAAAAGACTATGAAGAAAGTAAAAGGCTTTTTTACGTAGCGGTTACCAGGGCTAAGAAATATCTTCATCTTTCAGGCAGCCATGAAGGCTCAAAAAGTTGGTTATCCATATTAAAGAAGGCAGCCCTTCCTCTTGAAGATTTGCAGGTTCAGGTGGAACATGTTTCTTCAGATTCTATTAATCCCTCTGTTACTCCTGCACCTTCTTCTGTCGTTGCGAGCGCAAAACGCGGGTCCCTCGCAGCAGCTCGGGATAAACTCCGCAATCTCAACATAACTATTGCTCCAGATTTTCCTCGAGAAAAGCCAGAGCTTCATTATTCTGTAACCGCTCTTCAAGAGTTTCAAACCTGCCCCTTCAAGTTTAAAAATCGATATTTAGAAGAGATACCAGAAATTTTTGAAAAGAAATCGGAAGCTTCTGACATTGGGACTGAGGTGCACTCAATTTTAGAAAACTGGGATTTTGCTGTCATTCCTGGATTGACCAGGAATCCAGAAATAACCGCATTATTGAAAAACCTAACCTCTCTTCCTATTTTTGAGCGCATGAAAACAGCTCAAAAAATTTATAAGGAATACCCTTTTTACTATAAATGGGGCTCATTTATGATTGAGGGTATTGTTGATCTTATTTTTCAGGACGCTCAGGGAAAGTGGGTTATTTTAGATTATAAGACTAATAATATTAAAGCGTCAGAGGTTCAAAAATATGGGAAGTATTATGAGTTTCAAACTAACACCTATGCCTGGATTTTATCAGAACTTCTTTACCCCATTGATGAAGTCATACTCCTTTTCTTAAGACCCCAAGTATGTTATGAGCAGAGTTGGAGTTCTCAAAAAGAAGAGATGATCCAACAAAAGATGAAGTCACTTTTTGAGAGCATTAAAGAAAGTAAGTTTCAAGCAAATGTAGGAGATCATTGTCGATACTGTGGATACCAAGGATTTTGTGAAGCATACCTTCAAAACAAAAGACAATTACGAAATATCTTACCGAGTTTGGAAAACACCCGTCCATCCATATCATAAGGTTGTTATTCTCTCGCATGGAATAGGAGAGCATGGGGGGCGCTATGCGCACGTTGCAGAGTTTCTTAATCAAAAGGGCATGAGTGTTTACGCCCTAGATCACAGGGGACATGGGTGTTCTAGTGGCAAGCAGGGGGCTATTGATCGTTTTGAACAATATGGGGAAGATTTAAGACAGTTTGTTCATGAGGTTCATAAGATGGAGAGTGGTAAGAAGCTATTTTTAATAGGACACAGTATGGGTGGGCTTATTGTTATTTCTTATCTTCTTTCAGGAGCTTCTGAAATCACAGGAGTTATTTTATCTTCTCCTCTTCTTGGAATCAGTCTTCAAGGGGCTGCTATTAAAAAGGCACTCTCTCG
Organism: uncultured bacterium; assembly: GCA_964373325.1. Taxonomy (GTDB): domain Bacteria; phylum Bdellovibrionota; class JACOXK01; order JACOXK01; family JACOXK01; genus CAYJUJ01. The sequence continues at coordinate 909 of CAYJUJ010000035.1, read as the reverse complement.
TATTTTATCTTTGCTCATTCCACATCTTTCACTTTTCAACGAGGTTGAAGTTTCAGATGCTTGTCGAGATCCAGAAATTGTAAGGCAAACTTTAAAGGATCCTCTTATGCATCAAAGAATTACACCACGTCTTTATATGGAAATGTTAAGAACTATGAAGCATGCGTGGAAAAATGTAACATTGATTCATCATCCTCTTCTTTTGTTGCAAGCAGGAGAGGACAAAATAGTAGACCGAAAAAAAGCAATTTTATTTGCAAAAAAAACAAGTAGCCATGATAAAACAATCAAGGTTTATGAAGGTTTTCATCATGAAGTTTTCAATGACATCGAACGCCATCGGGTTTTTGAAGATATGGCACAGTGGCTTTCTTGTCGGGGCTGACATAAAATGAATGAATTAAAACGCTTAAGAGAAATTATTTGTGAGAAATCTTATCGAGAGGGGGAGTTTACGCTTTCTTCCGGAAAAAAATCAAATTATTATTTTGATTTGAAACAAACAACTTTGAATAGTGAAGGCATTTATCTTATAGTCAAACTTTTTTTTGATCTTTTACCTGAGGATATTCGAGCTGTGGGTGGGTTAACAATGGGGGCAGATCCATTATCGAGTGGACTTTCTCTTTTTGCCTTCATGAGTGGGCGAAAAATCCATGCTTTTTATGTGAGGAAAGAGCCTAAATCTCATGGTACTTCAAAGTGGATTGAGGGAATGGATAATTTATCTAAAGGTGATAAAGTTTATATCCTAGAAGATGTAGTTACAACGGGATCTAGTGGTATGAAAGCTGTAGAAGCAGCTCGTGAAGCAGGGCTTATTGTTAAAGGAGTTTTGGCAGTTGTTGATAGAGAAGAAGGGGGAGACGAAGTTTTTAAGAGAAATGGAATTGAATTAAAGGCACTTTT
>CAYJUJ010000034.1:2176-9958 GCA_964373325.1 uncultured bacterium | reverse complement strand
GATGATTGTTTTTAGTTTTGTGTTTGTTATGAGCTTAGCAATCTGTTGAAAATCTAATAAACCAAGTAGCGTACTACAAGAGGCAACTAAGCCCCTTGAGAGCGCTCCACAAGATACAGCTCAGCCCACTGATAGTGCTCCAATTCAACCTGTGACATCTCATGATGTGCTTTTTGCTGAGTTGGAGGGTGATATTGATATTTTTAACGAGGGTATTTATAGTTTTGATATAGAAGATTTTTTCAAAAAGTACGATGAATTGCTTAAAAAGAACACCAAACAGGCATACCAAGATCGAGAAGCTCTTAAAAACCAATATGTCATGGATAGTGGTATTCTTCAGATAGCTATTTATGTACAAAATGAAAATTCCTATAAGGCTGTGATTAATTTAAAAGGAGGCGAATTAAATATTCTTAACTTTGAAACAAAAGAGGTAGTGTTTGATCCTTCCACATATGAATTAAGGCTGAATATTCCTATTTCTGAATCTAGAATTTTAAGACTTAGAACAACAACTGCATCGGAAGCTGGCGCGGTTGATGTAGTTATTACGGGTGATGCTGAAATTACTTCTAATGAACCTCTATATAGAATTATTCAAAAAGGTAAGTTTAAGTTAAATACGCGATAGACTGCTGAGGCGAAATAAAAAAAAGCATTTCCTTAAGGTTTAAAAAGAGGGAGCAGATCAGAATCTGCTCCCATTTGATTTATTATTACTGGGGATTTACTGTTATCTTAATTTTTCCATCCAATCCAACCATCGAACTAATTTGCCTTCCAAAGAGTCCTCCAGATCCACTTTCACCTTTATAAAACTTAACGACTGTTGCAGACCATTGGCCGCCTCTTTGAATCATGTCTTGTGTTACTGTGAATGATAGATAAAGAGGGCTATTTCCATCTTTTCTGGCATAGGCATTTTGTTGTCCAGGGCCGTTTAAAATAATAGCAAAGTTTTCATTACTCTTACTTAAACCAGCATTAATAGAAATAGTAGAAGGGGAATTGACATTGAAAGAAAATACTTTTCTATTATCTGAAGCGTTTAATACAAAAGATTTTGAAATGACTTGAGGAGTTCTCATGGTTGTTAAAATTCTTGGATTTACAAGAATCGTTCTTCTAGGTGTATACACAGTACCACCACCAGAGGAACCACCACTTGTTGTATCATCACTTGCTGTTTCTTGAGGTTGTGGCTCTCGCTGTGGTTCTACTTGATAGCCTTGATCTTGTGAAACCGTTGTATCTTGTGGAGGCGGCTCTGAATAAGTATCTTGGGAAGATGTTGTTCTACCACTACCGCCTGATTCATTATATTCATCATAAGGATAATAAACTTTCAAAGTACCTGATACAGTTCTGTCAGAGTTATTTGTTAAAGCGACTTGCCACATTCCACCTTCTTCAGCCATGTCTCGTGGAACGCGGTAATTTAAACGAACTCGGCTAGCCAACTCACCGCTACTTTGAATGACTGAGTTACCTTGGGGATTATTTAAAGCAAGGGCCACACTTCCTGAGCTTTCAGCTGCAGCTTCTCTACTTCCTCTTTGAGAAACGCTGGCTGAAATGCTTCCCCCCTTGTTCACAGCAAAGCTAAGTGTGTCACTAGCTCCTGGGGGAATTGAAAATGATTTTGAAGCATATTGTCGCCCCAACGCACTTTCTGTAAGGTCTTCAGCAGCCATACAGGAGATGAGTAAAACTCCTATTCCATAAAGCCCTAAGATTTTAAAAATTTTCATGCGATTCCTCCTTGTGTACCGTTAATAAACCTATCGGAAGAACGAAAATAAAGCTTTATTTTCGCCATGATCTGCCAAAAATACGCTCAATCCTGTCTAAATCCCCTTGGGGGAGATTATTGTATTTTAAAATCTCCATATAAACTTCTTTTCTATCAGAATTGTGTTTGTTTAAGAGGCTTAAAGTTCTCGCATCAAGCTGGCCTCTATTTTCCAGATATCCTTTTTCACTTTCAAAAATGTTTCCAGACTGGATATGAGGTAATAATTTGCCATAATTTTCAATTATTTTTCGCTCTAAAGCTTTTATTTTGGGGGAATCTGTTCTGACAGGTTTTTCTTCAGCATAGGCAACGCCTATAAATGGTAACCAAAGTCTAGATTCATCTTTTTTAGTTTCATCAGAAGCACCGGCTTTCTTTTTAACTCTATCAACGAACTTATCAGCAGCTTGTTGAACAGCGGCTTCTGGGAAATAAACATTCACCGTCACACAGGCAAATACTGCCATCATGAGCACCATTCCCGATAACTGTATTCTTTTCATAAAAATAGTCCTCCCTTATATTCTTTATTATTATATCGTTTGTTTTTAAAAAAACTTGAGAGGTAGTTTTCCAAAAGTTCCATTTAAATAGCTTGCTTCGGGGTCCTGCCGCCTTATGGGTGCCCATACCAGCTGTCCTCGCCTCATAGATTATTTCTGCGAAAATAGGAAGCTAGTCTAACTTAAGTTTCGTATCGAACTGATGATTCGGCTGCGGGCAGTGGTATCAACCCATGACGGCGTCACCCCTCAGCTTCGCTATGGCATGAAAACTTTTGGAATACTCTTATATAGACGTTGCAATGTGACGGATTGAAGGGGGAAGAAAATTATTTACAAAACCTTTCGCAGACCGAAGCGGGCATGGCTTTTTGCGAAGCAAAAAGAGCGAGGTCGAGAGGAGAGCGCAAATTTCTCGCAGGGAAATTTGACGCGGGTTTTGTAAATAATTGTTCGGACCCCTTTCAGGACCCGTCACTCTCATTGCAACAACCCTTACTCTATGACCTTTCTCTTCCAATCGATGTTTTTGAGGCGCTCAATGAGTTCGGGAAGTGGTAACTTCGCATCTGTATTGTTTTTATAAACAACATCAACAGAAGGAGGAAAAAAACTTCCTTTCATGAGATAAAAAGTATCGCCTGAACGGTATTTTGGAACAATTTGTAAAAGATCATCTTGGAGTTCGGCTTCAAACCCCAATTGAGAGTAACTAAATTTCTTAATGAAATTATAAATAAAATTATCATAAGCACTTCCCGCCCCGTTTCCTCCCAGTTTAGAAATATTTTTAAGAGCTTCAACGCTAATGGTTTGGCTGACCCCAGAAGTAGGTACCGTGTTAAAGCTCATTTTGAATGAAACTGGCACTTTCTCAACTAAAGATAAATCATGAATAAAACCATTTCCTATGCCGTCTATAACTCCAAGACCCACAGCTTCAGAACCCTCTAAAAGTCTTATATGATCTATGTCTATGTTTTTAATATGTACAATCGGAACTAGTGAAAAGGGCTCTTCAATGCTGATATTTTTAACCTTGATAACCCCTTGCCAGGCATGCATTTCGATTGTGCCTAAAATTTTAAGAATATTAGATTTTAGTTCTACGGAACGCAGAGCCCAGTTGATTTTACCTGGCCAGGCAGGAATCGAGAGGAGCTCTCCTATTTTTTCATAAGAAATATTTTTGGCACTTGTTGCTAAGGCTAGCTTTCTATCTCCTTTTGGAAAGGCTTGTGCTGTAAGATGGTGGAGCTCCATTTTTCCATTTAAAAAGTGAAATTCATGGGGGTTAGTTAGAAAAATGCCATTATCCTTTGTGAAAAAGTTAATTTTTTGTTTTTTAATTTGTGTCTTTTTCCTTTTAACCTCACCAATAGAGAAAAACCCGGGTCTTCTAGTGTTGGCTGGTTCACGAAGAGCATCTTCGGAAAACTGGAAAGGAAAGTTGAAATTTAGATTTTTTAAAATCATATCTTTTGCGGGCATAGCGATATCTATATTTTCAAGGTTTATATTTCCCTTGAATGTGAGGTGATCTTTTTGCCCAGAGGCTTGAATGAGAAGAGTGCTCTTACCTTGAAGATAAAATGTTTTTAAAAACTCATATGTTTCTCCAAAAGTGTCACTTACAATTTTTTGTGTTTTTTGAAGATCTTCTATAGAGGAGTGGAGTTGTACGTTTATAGAAAAAGCATTATTGAGATACCCCATATCCCCACTTAACTCAGCTAGCTTTGTTGTTTCATAAGTTAAATTGGATTCTTCAATTTGTATTTTTTTTGAAATGGGGTTAATAGAGGCCTTGAGAAGTGTTTGAATTTTTTTATTTTTGAAGTTGGCGTAAAGCTCATTCCATACTAATTCAAAATTTCCAAATTCCCCTTCAAGGTGGGTCTCAATTTCATTTTTTTTGCCTCTCTTTAGGTGGAGTGTGAAGTGGGTAGCAACCTTATCAAGTAAAAAAGAACCATCTTTTTTTTCAATGGTTAAATTCGCAAGGGAAACATCGAGATGTTTTAAAAAGAAAGGTACCCATGAAAGATGTTTTAAGGGGAATTGAGGAGAGGATGGGGTTTGTGTTTTTTCTGGTAGAGAAAACTGAACAAGGCTGATGTTTATTTTAAGGTGACTTTTGTAGGGTTGCCACTTAATACTTTCAATATCGATTTTTAAATCTGTTTTTTTTTGGATCTTTTTTTCAAGGAATGAAATAAATGTTGTGCCTGAAACAAATTTGGGGCCAAGCCAAAAATAAATGGAAATTACAAGAAGAAAAAACAGTGTAAAAAGGATACTAGTGGTTAATATTGTTTTTTTATGGTTTTTAAGATAGTTTGACACAACTTTTAATCGTCATAATTCTTTTAACACTTTAGTAAAGGTTTTTCGATATTTAGCCGATTCATATTTGTCGAGGTAATTTAATATGACCTCTTTTCGTCGAGCTAAAATTGTATGTACTTTAGGGCCTGCTACGTTTTCAAAAGAAGCTATTGAAAAGCTTATCAGAGCAGGAATGGATGTGGCTCGTCTTAATTTCTCTCATGGGGATTATTCTATTTATAAAAAAGTTATTCGAAACATTCGAGTACTCAGTCGAAAGCTCAAAAAACAAATTGTTATTATGCAAGATCTTCAGGGTCCAAAACTTCGGGTAGGGGAACTTGCAGAGGAAACTGTTCTCTTAAAAAGTGGTAAGAAAATCACGATCACAACACGTCCCATTCTTGGTCATGAAAAATTAATTTCTGTGCCTTATAAACCACTTCCTCATTTTTTGCATAAGGGGAATTCTATTCTGATTGATGATGGTTTGATTGAATTAAAAGTTCTTCGTAAAAAGAAAAATATGATTGAATGTGTTGTTGTGAATGGTGGAGTACTTAAAGAGCATAAAGGGGTAAATATTCCTTATGTGAAGAGAAAGGAGTCGGCACTCACACTCAAGGATAAAAAAGATTTGGCATTTGGTGTGAGACATGGAGTTGATATTGTAGCCCTTTCTTTTATTCGTAGCTCCAATGATATTTTGGAGTTAAAAAGAATAATCCCAAAATCTAGGAAAATCAGTATTGTTGCTAAAATCGAAAAACCAGAAGCCCTTGATCATTTTGATAAGATATTAGAGGTTTCTGATGGCATTATGGTTGCTAGAGGTGACTTGGCTGTTGAAAGTTCTACAGAAGTGGTGCCGGTTCTTCAAAAACAAATTATCCAAAAGTGTAATGAGGCTTTAAAACCCGTTATTACAGCAACCCAAATGTTAGAGTCGATGATTGTAGCTCCTCGCCCAACTCGAGCAGAGGCATCGGATGTGGCTAATGCAGTTTTCGATGGCTCTGATGCTTTGATGCTATCGGCTGAGACAGCAACCGGCCAACATCCCATTCAAGCGGTGGCTATGATGGATAAAATTATTCGTCAGATGGAACAACACCATGGAATTGGTAGAGGATCCCTACCCCCACAGGGACAAACAAGGGCTACTGAAAAAGCAGCTTGTGATATCGCAGAAGAATCAGGAGCAAAGCTCATTTGTTGTTTAACAGAAAAAGGGCGATCTGCAGCCATGTTATCTCAGTGTCGTCCCAAACAGCCTATTATTGCTTTTACTCATGAGCCAGCAACGGTTAAAAAATTAGCACTTTGCTGGGGTGTGGAGACATTTCTTTTTAAAAATCTTTTGAAATCCCGCGATATTTTTAAATCTATTGCACAACATCTTCTGCAACTTAAAATGGTCAAAAAAGGTGATCGAATTGTGATCACGACCGGTGTATTTACTCACTCGCCCAATACCACCCGCATTGTAAAGCTTCACAGAATTTAGTTTGACATGAAGTAGCCCATCTTGTACTTGGTTTGCACTAAAACAAGGAGGCTTTTTATGAAAAAAATAATTTTAACACTTGTTAGTTTAATGTTTATAAGCGCTTATGCTGATGATGAAATTGATGTGGATTTAAGTTGTAGAGTGACTTATGTGAATGAAAAACTTAATAACCATGTTTTTGAAGAAGGTTTGGGTGTGTGGGGAGATCCTGATGTTGATGATGATAGTGAAAAAGTATGGATCACCCTTAAAGAATACGAAAGAAGTGTTTATGTTGGCCAGAAGTCTTTTGACACGGAACGTGGTGATCGAATTGTTGGAGGAAATAGACGTAAGGGAAATTCAACTCTCACTATTCTCGTTGAACCTCAAGATGGTTCTTTTAGCTTAAGATTAGTTGTTTCGCTTAAGAAAGTTGGAAGAGTTTTATATCGTGAGGAAGGAGAGAAACGATATCAATTACTAGCTCGATTTGATTGCAGAAATTAATTGAATATCGCTAGTCTCAAGGTGAACATTCACGCTCTGATAAGCCCACCCTTTGTGGCAATGTTTTCTTATTCTGTCATCCCGCACTTAATTTTGAGGCGGGGATCCAGACCTTTTAATATCGATTCTTCGTCGCATTTGCAATGCTCCTCTGAATGACAAGGAGTGTTATTTTTGATAGTCCCTTCTTATATGAAAAAATCATACGGTTGTTCAGATCCTAAAATTATTGCTTATGCTAAAAAAGTTTTTCAGCCAGAAGATCCTATTTTAAAAGAAGCGCGAGAGCGGTCTCTTAAAGAAGGCCTTCCTCCTATTCAAGTAGGAGATATGGATGCTCTTCATATTGAGATTATCACTCGCGTGACTCAAGCAAAAAAAGCAGTTGAGATTGGAACGCTTGGAGGTTATTCAGGGATTAGCATTTTGAAAGGCATGGGAAAAATAGGAAAACTTTTTACTTTTGAATTCAATCCTCATCATGCAGAAGTTGCCAAAGAGTCTTTTAAAAATGCGGGCTTTGAAAAAAATGTAGAAGTCTTGGTAGGAGAAGCAGTTAAAAATCTCCCCAAAATTAACAAAAATGCTCCCTTTGATTTAGTTTTCATAGATGCGGATAAAGAAAACTACCCCAACTATTTAAAATGGGCTGAACAGCATCTTCGAGTAGGAGGGGTTGTATTAGCTGATAATACGTTTGGATTTGGAAAAATCGCAGATCATACAAGTGATCAAGAAATAGTTGCCCTTCGGCAATTTAATCATGATGTTGCGCATAATGGACATTTTCGGGCCACCATTCTTCCCACAGGTGAGGGTTTAACCCTTGCTGTAAAAGTTAAATGAAATTTAACTCCGGTATTTTTTCCAGAGTGCTGACTTACCCTTTCCGAGACAAATAATTTTTCTTTCTTTCTTCAACTGTCGGAATACAACACGTATCATATCTCGGCTTACACCTGGGCATTCCCGCTCAATATCTGAAATAGAAAATTTACCAAGTTGATTTAAGATAGTTTGACTTACAATTTGCGTCTTGGCTCCTCGACTGGACTTTAAGTGACCAGCTCTTTGTTCAAACTCTTTATAAGCAGACATGAGAGTACTTAAAAAATAGTGAAACCATGGCATGGTATCATGCTTCGATTGATGCC
>CAYJUJ010000034.1:0-2166 GCA_964373325.1 uncultured bacterium | reverse complement strand
ATACTAATATATTGACCGACTCCATATCCGTTTTGATATAAGGCCAAGAGTGACAGTAATCTTGAAACCCTTCCATTGCCATCGCGGAAAGGGTGAATACATAAGAAATCCAAAATAAGGCAAGAGATTGCAAAAAGTGGGGGATATTTGGATTGTGTTAAACTGTCTTGATAGGCAAGGCATAACTGCTTCATGGCATCAGGAACTTTAGGTGCTTCTAAGGGTGTAAATATGATTTCTATACGGCCATTGGGATGCTTTTTAATAATTTCATTGTTTCTTTTTTTCCATTGGCCTGCATCACCAACATCTAACCGACTTAAACGATGCAACTCTTGAATGGTTTGTGGAGAGATGGCCAAGTTATCATATTTTTTGTGAATCAAATCTAAAGCCTTACGATACCCAGCAAGTTCTTCTTCTGATCTATCACGTGGTTTGCTATGACCGATAACAAGAGGCTTGAGACGCTCACGTTCAATAGTGACTCCCTCAATGCGATTTGATGATTCAACACTTTCTATCATAGCCATTTCAAGTAGAGCCTTGAGAACCTGTGGAGATTGCTTGGTATAGAGCTCTTCTTTGCCTTTATATTCTGATATAGCGTTCATCATCCATACGGCTGATAATGGCAATGCAACATTCTTGTCTATTTTTTTAAAAGAGTTCATCAAATAGATATTACCCCATTCATTACCCTATTTCAAGATTTATTACCTTATTGGCTTCATCCTTGAATTGAGGTCAACACTTTGATGCTTTTTCAGCCATGACGCGGATAGTCATGCCTGGTATTTACCCAAATTAGCGATAAATTTTTATTTTTTATCTTTTTATTCTTGTCAAACATCTTTCTCTCCATTAACTAAACTGCAGTCGTTATGTTGTTGCCTTTTTTTATTCTAAGGAGGCTTGTTATGAAAAAGGTCGTATCTTGTCTCGCGCTAGTGTTTTTCATTATCACATCTAGTTTTGCTTTATCCGACGGAGAAAAAAAAGAAGTAGAAAAGCTTATCAGTTGGGGAGAACAGGCTGTTAATTTAAAAAGTTTTCCTCAAGCAGTTGAAATTTTCGAAGAGGCATTAAGAATAGATCCTACCAATGCCAAGGCAAATTTTTATGCTGGAGTTTTAAAACCCTTTTTACTCCTGGAAGGTATTGTTCCTAAAGTGGGAAGTGTTTTAAATGGTACAAAGTTTGAAGAATTGTTCAAGAAAATAGAAAAATCGAGGGAAGAATCAAAAGAGATCAGTCTTTATCTTCCTTATTTCATTGATTTCTTATTAAAACCAGAACAAAAAGACGGAACGCCGGTGACTCCATGGAAAACAGTTGCTTCACTTCAAAGTGCTTTGAATAAAGATGGCGGAGCATTGGATGTTCTTGAAGAGTCGGTTGCTCGTTTATCTCTTGTTTTAAAAGAATCTGGATTTTCTCTCATGATTAATTTAGCAGTGATCGCTGGGGATAAAAAAGAAGGGCTTCCCTATGAAAAAGAAATTAATTTAGCAGAGGTAGCGCTGGTGAGGGCAGCTTTTCATGTGCTTCTTTTTGCAGGCAATGCACTTTCCGCTTATGAATTAGATACTCTATTAAATGTAAGTCGAGAGCTTGGAGAAAACGCTACGTTTCCAAAAATTCTAGAGGCTTTGAGACAAGAGGAAAATAAAAATTCTTTAACATTGAGAGAGGGTGGGGCTCAAAACCTTCAAGATGCCCATCGAAATCTTTTAGGTGTTATTGATTCTTTAGTTTTAACTCTTGATTTAGCGGTTGAAGAAATTTCGAAAGGGGAAAATAATCAAGAAGATGATTTATTGCCTGCAAAACAACTTTCAGAAATGGCATCTGATTTTAAACCTATTTTAGCCTTGGTAAAACAGATTTTAAGTTCGCGCTATGAAGTAAAAAAACCAAATACGGAAGAAGTATTAACTATTGTTGATGTGCCAGCGCTTTTCACGGGTCAAAATACAGATTTCAAAAAACTTCTTCCAACTGTTTTTGATGATGAAGGAGAACCTATTGCTTGGGGAGATAATACCTTGGGTGGTATTTTTCCAAATGGGGATTGGCCAGAGGCAATGGAAAAAATGGCTCAAGACCCACAGATTCGCGCTATTCTTCAAATCATTATTGGTTTGATCGGAGGAGGACTATAAA
>CAYJUJ010000033.1:9128-9987 GCA_964373325.1 uncultured bacterium | reverse complement strand
CGAGGCGAACGAGATCTTTGGACATTTTAGTAGAGTGGGCAAACCCTGTAATGGCTAAACCTATGCCTTTTCGAGAAAGAAGTTGAAGAGCACGCAATTTATCCCGGGATCTGCTAATAGCAACTGACTCATTCAAAGAAAAAACCCGCATCATTTCAAACTGCCGAAGCACCGCAGTTCCATAGAAGGTAACTGAGGCCCCAATTCGAGGGATGATGGCATCAAATCCTTCAAGAGCGTGCGGGCCAGAATAAATCATAGGTTTGTGAGAGGTAATATTCATATAGCAAAGAAGAGGATCAATCACATGAACCTTATGCCCTCTTTTTTCACAAGCCTCTACAATTCGGCGTGTTGAGTAGAGGTTTTTATTTCGAGAAAGAATTCCTATTTTCATATTTTTTCAGTCAGAAAAGATCTTCCTGGATCAATCAAAAATCTTCTCCTAATAGCCTGTCTTCCAATAAGCATTCTAAATCCCATAATGTCTCGATTGACAAGAGTAAGTTCAATAGTCCTTTTAGTGCCTGCAATATCAAGAGTTGTGAGGATTACAGGCCTTTTAGTAATGTGGCCAGAAGAACTCATGATATCACGTTCATCTATAACCTCTGCTTTGGCTATGATTCTATGTTTATTGTCTTTTTGTTTTGGATGCACTTCAAAGCGAACCATTTTTCTATGATGGGAGTGAAAGTATTCAATCTGATAAGCATGGAGTGCTGATGTTCTGGCGCCAGAATCTATTTTTGCTTTAACTTTACTGATTTTTAGATCAGGGAGAGAAACCCACTCGCGCCAACCAAGACAGCGTTTAAAAATGCCTTTCTTTTTCATTCAATGAAAAAGCATAGCATTT
>CAYJUJ010000033.1:0-9118 GCA_964373325.1 uncultured bacterium | reverse complement strand
CATAGATATATTTTGAGAGTCCCCCTAACCAGGCCTCAATGATAAATTTACCAAAAAAGAAAACCACAACGCCCAACGCCAAATAAACAGAAATCCTGGCTAAAGAAAACAGGATATAGGTATCTATGCTTTTAAAAATGCCTTTCTTTGTCATTCAATGGAAAAGCATAGCATTTACACTTAAAACTGTCATTGTTATCACTTCTTTTCCAAAAATTGGAGTCGCTCAAGAATGGTTTTTTCAAAACCTATGTCTTTAGGGCAATAATATTTTTTGTTTTTAAGTTTTTCAGGTAAATATTCTTGATCCGTTTGCCCACCTTCATAATTGTGAGGGTATTTATAATCTTTACCATAGTTCAAATCTTTCATAAGCTTTGTGGGTGCATTTCGAATATGAAGGGGGACGGGAAGAGTTCCATATTTTCTTACATCCTCTAAAGCCTCTTCAATGGCTGTGTAAGAAGCATTACTTTTAGGTGCACAAGCTAAATAGGTGGTTGCTTGTGCAAGGTTTAATTTTGCTTCTGGGAGGCCCACAAAATCAACGGCTTGCATACAAGAAATAGCAACTTGAAGTGCTTGTGGAGCGGCATTGCCGATATCTTCTGAGGCAAAAACCACAAGACGGCGGGTAATCAAGAGCGGATTTTCACCACCTTCGAGCATTCTGGCTAACCAATAAAGTGCTGCATGGGGATTGCTACCTCGCAGGCTTTTAATAAAAGCAGAAATAATATTGTAATGTTCTTCGGCATTTTTATCATAGTAGAGAGCCTTTTTTTGAAAAGCTTCTTGGACTATTTCAAGTGTTATTTGTTTATCGCTAGATAAAGTTCCTGCTACTTCAAGAGTGTTAAGCATAACACGACTATCGCCGTCAGAAGTTTCAACTAGAAACCTAAGAGCGTTTTCGTCTATGTTAAATTGGTTTTGACCCAATCCTTTTTGCGGCTCACCGAGAGCAAGAGTTAGTATTTTTTCTAAATCTTGTGAGGAAAGTTTTCGAAGTACAAGAACTCGTGTTCTAGAAAGAAGAGGGGAGATAATCTCAAAAGATGGATTTTCTGTGGTGGCTCCAATAAGGGTAAAGAGTCCACTTTCTGCGTGAGGAAGAAGAGCATCTTGTTGAGCTTTATTAAATCGGTGAATTTCATCAATAAAAAGAATTGTTTTGATTTTATCTTTTTGTCTTATTTTAGTTTCGGAAACAATAGCTTTAATATCTTTAATTCCAGAAGTGACAGCTGAAATAGACACAAAATGACATTTTGTTTGATGGGCAATGATTTGAGCTAATGTTGTTTTACCACTTCCTGGAGGCCCCCAAAAAATCATAGAAAAAAGTTGGTCTTGGGCGAGCATTTTATGAAGTATTTTTCCGGGTCCTACTAAATGCTCTTGCCCAAAAAACTCTTCTAGTTTTTTCGGCCGCATTCTTTCTGCTAAAGGTATGTGCATTAGGTTTTTTCTATCTTTTTGGTATGGGGATTGCAATATTTGTTTATTAATATGAAAATAAAGCACTTTTTATGTCTTTTTGGACTGTTTTTTGTCATTTTTGTGCCTCAAATTGGCACCAGTGCTGATGAACCAAGGCCAGAGCTTTGGACACTTTCTAATGGTATCCAAATCAAAGCCCAAGATCTTTTAAAATTTAATGGTATGGATGTTTCACAAATGCTTGAAGAAATTTCAAAAGAAGCGGACGTTATTGCTGTTCCTTTCCGAGTTGAGGAGGCAAATGTACCAGAAAAGTTTAGAGTGACTGATCCGGAGATCAAATCTTCGTGGACTATTCGAATGCTTATGTTTCATGTGCAACTAGAGACCCTTTATGGTGTTTTTTTTCCTGTGGGAGATATGTGGGATTATAATAAAGGAGAAAAATCTTTATTTGTTTTTGATTGGCATCTCAAGAGATCAGAAATCATTCATGAGTATATACATCATCTCATCAATTTGGAAAAAACAGGAGGGAGGGGTTTTTTTGTTACTGAAAAGGATGAAAAGATAAGTTTCCAAAAAAAACGATATCGTGATGATTTGGAAAACTATACGAATCTAACCATCAGTGGAGATCCTAGTGTAGGACAATTTTGGGAACAGTCTGGTCGACGCAATAAAATTGATAAATACGAAGAAGAAATTGCAGTTTATTCTCTTGTGATAGAAAAGGCTTCGCTTTTAGGAGTTTCTCAAGAAGAGCTTGAAAGCAGTCATATTCCCCATTTGATTTACTTCCAGAAAAAACTCAGAGAGCTTAATCAGTAACTTGAATGGTGAGTGGTTTTTCTGTATGAGGAAACTCTCTTCCCTTCCAATAGGTTTTCTTAAAACCATAAGCAACTATGTTTGTTCTATAAGAGGCTTCAATTTTATAAATCCCTTTTTGAAATTCATAACAATCGGCAAGATTAAATTCATGATTGAGTACTTCATTTTTCTTAAGAAGAACCATATCTTTTTCACTGGGTTGAACGGTAGCATGAACACAGTTAAAAGGAAGTTCTTTTTCATTCTGGTGAACCTCAGTTACAAATTCTGCTCCCCACATGAATCTTTTATTTACATGAATATCTTTTTTTGCCTTGAGTGTTGCAGTGCATGGAATTGGAGTATTGATTTGATACACTTTTTTTTCACACGAAAGATTGAGCTCAAATGGAACTTCTGTTTGTTTTCCTCCTGCAGGAGTAAGAAATGGGGTTATCAAAAGGAAAACGATAGAAGTAATGAACGCCTTCATAATTTTTGAAAACTGCAAGTCTTATAAAACACGATTGTCTAAAAATCAAGTATATGTTAGTTAGCCTGACAAGTGTTTTCATGAAGGTTGTGGTTTTATTTTTAACTTTTGTTTTATTTTTGAGCACTTTTGTAGTGGCTCAGGAAGATATAGTCGAGCTTCCTGCGCCTTATGAAATCTCATATGACCGTGTTGTTGTTTCTAATGGAGATGTCCTCTCTGGAAATTTTATTTCTTCTGACAAAAATGGAGTTTTTTTAGAATATGGTTTTCAGGAAAAGATCAAAATTTTTATCCCTCTAACAGAAGTTGTTTCTTTGGAAATCCCAAAAAAAGTGTTTGTTGCATTGACTGATGGACAAGTTCTTATGGGGAGTATCAAAAGTGAAAAAGAAGGACTTTTTTTAGTTTCAGCAGAAGATGGATTGAAGAAAAAAATAAATTTAAGTGAAGTGAAGTCCGTAACTCGAGATGATCCAAATCAAGCCAAAGAACCCCAAAAATGGCATGGAAAGGTTTTTCTTGGTTTTAATAGGCAAACAGGAAATACAGAGAGCATGAATCTATCCGTTTCTTTAGAGGGTCAGCTTGAGACAGATATTTCTTCTGCCATTATGAAATTTAAATGGGCAGAAGGATCTGTAGATGATGAACTCACTCAAAAAAATGGTTATGCACTTTTAAAATATAAGTATTGGCCTTATCTTAAAGAGAATTCTTTTTTTATTTTTGTTTTGGATACACAAGACTATGATCGCCTTCAGGAATTAAAACTTCGTTCTCGTCTGGGTGGTGGTGTGGGTTATCGATGTTATAAAAATGATAAGAATGTTGTGGATTGTGAGGTGGGCATGGCTTATACGAATGAAGACTTGATGGAGCCCAATGAAGATCGAACTTTTTCAAGTGCTAGAGCGGCCGTTTATATCAATTATCTTTTTTGGAAAATAATCAATATAGAAAATCGTTTTGAATTTTATCCAGGGCTTAAGGATGGGGACGATTTTTTTATTCGCAATGAAGTAGATGTATCTACTCCACTCACTAAAAATTGGGATCTAGATTTAAATATTCTTACAACTCACGACAATGTTCCTGCCAGAGAAGAGGTGAAGAGAACCGATGTGTGGACTAGCTTTGGAATCATGAGGAAATTTTAGAAAAATAAGGTGGTGTTCCAAAAGTGACAGCTGGTCGGCTGTCACTTTTGGAACACACCTCTCTTGCTTTCAGAATAGTAAAAATGTAGGGTGGGGGGCATGCGAAAGACAGTTTTTTTTGCGTTTTTTCTGTGGATTCATATTCTTTTTGCGGCGGAGCCTATTCCGCCAGAATTAAAAGGGGTTAATGTTATCGAGCATTTAGCTCAAAAACTTCCACTTGAACTAGAATTTATTGATGAACAGGATCAAAAAGTTCCACTTTCAAAATATTTTGAAAGTGGGAAACCGACCATTTTAGCCCTTGTTTATTACTCTTGCCCCAATATATGCCATTATTTGTTTGATGGTCTTGTAACCTCTTTGAGAAACTTATCCTGGCCCGTAGGAAAAGAGTTTCAAGTTATTGCTATTAGTATTCATCCTCCTGAAACAGCTCAATTGGCACAAGAAAAAAAGCAAAAATATTTAAAGATGTATGGGCGAGAAAGCACAGAAGGAGATTGGCATTTTCTAAGAGGGTCAGAGGGCAATATTCAAAAAATAGCGGAAGTTGTAGGTTTTTCTTATAAATATGATCCAGATCAGAAACAGTATGCTCATCCTGCTGTTATTTACATTTTAACTCCTGAAGCGAGTATTTCTCGTTATCTGTATGGAATCTCCGTTTCTCCCGGGGATATTAAGTTGGCACTTCTTGAAGCCTCTCAAGGAAAAATAGGAAATATTGTTGATAGATTATTGATGTTTTGCTATCACTACAATCCAAAAGGTCGACGTTATGCATTGGCTGCTATTAATGTGATGAAAGCAGGAGGAGTTGTTACTGTTATCTTACTAGGATTTTTAATTTTCTTCTTAATGAGACGGAAAAAATAAATGTTACCCCAAGCCTCAACCTTATCATCTTCTATTGATGCTCTTTATGATTTTATTTTTTGGACAAGTTTTGTCAGTTTTTGGGGAATTGTTCTTGCCATGCTTTTTTTTGTTTGGCGCTATCACCGCCGCAAAAAAGCAGAACATACAACTCCTTATATTGAAGGGCATGGGCCAACAGAGCTCACTGTCTCTTTTATTCTCTTGATATGGGTTATGGTTATTTTTGCCTGGGGGTGGATAGATTACAAAAAAATTATAGGGGCCCCTTCTGATATTTTAGAATTAAATTTAATAGGTAGACAATGGCAGTGGGAAGTGTCTTATCCTAATGGTAGAAAGTTGCAAGATGAGCTTGTAGTTCCCCAAGGAAAAAACGTAAAACTCATCATGAGTTCAGCTGATGTCATTCACAGTTTTTTTGTTCCAGAATTTCGTTTGAAGCAAGATGTGGTGCCAGGAAGATACACAACACTTTGGTTTAATGCTACGCAAACTGGTGAATACACCGCTTTTTGTGCTGAGTACTGTGGCTTTGATCACTCTCGCATGTTAGCAAAGGTTCGAGTTTTGCGCCCTAAAGCTTATGATAAATGGTATCGAAGCATTGATTCTCAAGAAGTAAAAGCTCCTATCCTTGAACCTCAAGCTGCTCGGGGGCAAAAAGTTTATGAACAAAAGGGCTGTAATGCATGCCATACGGTAACGGGAAGCACAGCTGCAGGTCCAACATTGCTTTATTCTTTTGGAACTGAAAGAGAACTGGCTGACGGAAAAAAAGTTGTGATGGATGAAAATTATATTCGAGAATCAATGATGGAACCCCAGGCAAAGCTTGCAAAAGGTTTTCCACCAGTTATGCCTCCATTTAAAGGATTGTTAACAGATGATGAAATAAATAGTTTAGTTTCCTATTTAAAAAGTTTAAGTCGAGAATCTCAAGAAAAATTAAAAGCGGAAGAGCCTACTTCTTCTCCAAAAGCAGAAAGTCTTGAAGAAAAAGGAGAAAAGGTTTTTAACAAGCTTGCGTGCAATGCTTGTCACTCTATTTCAGGTGAGGTAGGAGTAGGGCCAACACTACTTGAAATTTTTGGCTCTCAAAGAGAGCTCGCAGATGGCTCCAAAGTAGTTGTAGACGAAAATTATTTAAAGAAATCTTTATTGGAACCCAATGGAACAACAATGCCTTCTTATAAGCATGAGCTAAGTGAAGGGGAGCTTAAAGCTTTAATAGAATACATTAAAGGATTATAAAATGGCGCACACATCAGGTAAAAATTATTTACAAGAGGGGGGGCTTTGGTCGTGGTTCACAACCCTCGATCACAAAAAAATTGGTATTATGTATCTAGGAACAACCATGCTTTTTTTTACCATTGGTGGAATATTTGCCTTGCTGGTTCGTTTTGAGCTTTGGACACCAGGCATTACTTTTACAAAAGATCTTTATAATAAGTTTTTCACTTTTCACGGTGCCATTATGGTTTTTATGTTTATTATTCCAGGGATTCCTGCAGCTTTGGGAAACTTCTTTCTACCCCTTATGATTGGCGCTAAAGATGTTGCTTTTCCAAGGCTTAATCTTGCAAGCTATTATATTTTTGTTGCTGGGGCACTACTCGCAGCTAGTGCGATAGCTTTGGGAGGGGTTGATACAGGATGGACTTTTTATGCTCCCTACAGCATTAAGACTCAAACGGCTGTGGTTTTGGTAACATTAGGTGCTTTTATTATGGGTTTTTCATCTATTTTGACAGGGCTTAATTTTATAGTCACAACTCATAAATTAAGATGTCCAGGAATGACGTTTTTTAGAATGCCTCTTTTTGTGTGGGCAACTTATGCAACAGCCATCATTCAAGTTTTGGCAACTCCAGTTATTGCTATTACCTTGCTTCTTCTTGTGATGGAGCGTGTTTTAGGTATTGGAATTTTTGATGCAACCAAGGGGGGGGATCCAGTTCTCTTTCAGCATTTCTTTTGGTTTTACTCTCACCCTGCGGTTTACATTATGATTTTACCACCCATGGGAATTGTTTCTGAAGTGATTAGTGTTTTTTCAAGAAAACATATTTTTGGATATAAAGCCATCGCCTTTTCAAGCCTTGCCATTGCTTTCATTAGTTTCATCGTGTGGGGGCATCACATGTTTGTGAGTAGTCAATCACCTCTAGCCAATTTGCTTTTTTCAATATTAACAATGTTTGTGGCAGTACCTACTGCTATTAAAGTTTTTAACTGGACAGCGACCCTTTACAAGGGCTCCATTTCTTTAAAAACCCCTATGCTCTATGCTTTGTCATTTATTTTTTTATTTACTATCGGAGGGCTTACGGGGTTATTTTTAGCTGCACTTTCCGTAGATGTTCATCTTCATGATACTTATTTTGTAGTTGCTCATTTTCATTATACGATGGTTGGAGGAACAGTGATGGGTTTACTCGCTGGATTCCATCATTGGTGGCCAAAAATGTTTGGAAAAATGTATCCTGAGTTTTGGGGGAGAGTTTCATGGTTTTTTGTTTTTGTTGGCTTTAATTTGAGTCATTTGCCACAGTTTTATTTGGGAAGAATAGGAATGCCTCGTCGTTATGCAACCTATGAACCAATTTATGAGGGATTGCATCAGCTTTCAACAGTAGGTGCTTTTGTTTTGGGGATTGGGTTTATTATAATGTTTTCCTATTTAATATGGTCTGTGTTTAAAGGGCAGAAGGCTTCTGCTAATCCGTGGGGTGGCAAATCACTTGAATGGTCAGTAGAGTCTCCTCCTACGACAGATAATTTTGAAACTGTTCCCCAAGTGGCAACAGGGCCTTATGAATATGGGGTGAAACATGGCTAATCATACAATGGAGCATGTTGTTCCTCATCATTTTGAAACAGCCACTCAAGCCTATGATGCCTCAAAGCTAGGGGTTTGGCTTTTTATGGTCACGGAAATTTTGATGTTTGGAGGGCTTTTTTGTGCCTATATTGTTTTCAGGTCTCTTTATCCAGATATGTTTCATGAAGCGAGTCATCATTTAAATAGAGTCATGGGTGCTATTAATACAGTCGTTCTTATTTGTAGTAGTTTTACAATGGCTATGGCGGTTAATTTAACTCGTCATGATGAACATCGAAAAGCACAGTGGATGTTACTTGTGACCCTTCTTTTTGCTGCCACCTTTATGGTGGTTAAGTATTTTGAATATACTCACAAAATTCATGCGGGGCTTTTGCCAGGATCACATTTTCATTTTGAAGAGTTAAAACATCCAAAAACTCCGTTATTTTTTTCGCTTTATTTTATGATGACAGGGCTTCATGGAGCTCACGTTTTGGCGGGGATGATTCTTATCTTTTGGGTTTTTTTAAAATCGAGAAAAGGGCAGTTGAGTGCCAAATACTATACACCAGTGGAATTAATAGGAATTTTTTGGCACTTAGTAGATCTTATTTGGATTTATTTATTCCCCTTACTTTATTTAATAGGTTGAAAGAACTATGGAAACACAAGTAAACCATCATCAAAAGACATATGTAAAAGTAGCTCTAGCACTTCTTCTTCTCACACTTATTACAGTGGCTGTTTCGTATGTGAATTTAGGGGTTTTAAACATATTTGTGGCGATGCTTGTAGCAACAATTAAAGGATCTTTGGTTTGTCTCTACTTCATGCATTTGAAGGAAGATAATCGAGTGAATCAAGTGGTATTTATTTCGGCCTTTGTATTTTTAGCCATTTTTGTAGGCTTGACCTTAAGTGATGTTCTCTTTAGACCATGAGATGACAGCCCGTTTCAGCGCCAGCCATTTTTATTGGCTGGCGCTGAAACGGGCTGTCATCTGAATATGAAAAACGCTTTGTTAGCTAACATTGTTCTTACTTTTATTCTCATTGTGTGGGGGAGTGTTGTGAGGAATGCGGGAGCGGGGCTTGCTTGTCCCGACTGGCCTTTGTGCCATGGTCAAATGATTCCACCATTTGAACCACTTATATTGTTGGAATGGGGGCATAGACTCCTTGCTTCTTCAGTTGGTTTTTTAAGCCTTGGCATTTTTATTTTTGTCATGTTGAAAGGGGCTTATCGGAAAAAGCTTGGTTTTTTATCAGGAGCTTCTATTGTGCTTCTTATTATCCAGGTTTTGTTAGGAGCCATCACCGTTGCCGAAGAATTAAAACCTCAGTTTGTTACCATTCACTTAGGAGTGGCTTTGATTTTTCTTTCTGTCATTTTATCCATGTGGCTTTCTGAGGCCAGGCCATTTCAGGGACAGCTCTCCTTGAAAGAGCTGTCCCTGAAATGGCCTGGCCTCCCTTGGATCGTTGCTGGCTGTACTTTTC
>CAYJUJ010000032.1:0-10228 GCA_964373325.1 uncultured bacterium | reverse complement strand
GAAAGAGAAATTCAAGCTTTTAAACCAGAAGAGTATTGGACCATTTCAGCCAAGTTTGAAAAAAAGGGGCACATATTTGAAGCAAAGCTTTTTAAAATTAAAGATAATAAGCCAGAAATATCTAATGGGGAAACTGCTCAATCTATTTTAAAAGATCTGGCCCTTGGAAATTATCAAATTACAAAGATTGAAAAAAAGGAAAGAAGGAAAAATCCATATACACCTTATATCACTAGTACTCTTCAACAAGATGCGTTCATCAAATATCGCTATAGTGCCAAACGAACCATGGGCATTGCCCAAAAACTTTATGAAGGTGTTGATCTAGGTCTTTTTGGAACACACGGGCTTATCACTTATATGAGAACAGATTCACCCAATATAGCACAAGACGCGCTTAAAGAAGTGCGCGCCTATATTGAAAAGACATTTGGAAAAAATTATATTCCACAAACTCCTCATATTTATCAATCTAAAAAGGGAGCTCAAGAAGCTCATGAATGTATTCGCCCTACTTCACTAGAATTTGAACCTCACAAAATAAAAAACTCACTCTCTCCTGAGGAATTTAAACTTTATTCTCTCATTTGGGATCGTTTTGTGGCCTGTCAAATGAGTGAAGCGGTTTTTGACCAAACCTCAGTAGATATTCAGAACAAAGAATATCTCTTTAGAGCAACGGGCTCACTACTTAAGTTTGAAGGATATTTAAAAGTTTATGGTGACAAGGAAGAGGCTTCACAAATACCGGCACTAGAAGAGCAAGAAGTTTTAAAGCCAAAAAAGGTAGAACCCGCACAGCACTTTACACAACCACCGCCTCGTTACAATGAGGGAAGCCTTGTGAAAGAATTAGAAAGTAATGGCATTGGGCGCCCTTCCACCTATGCTGCCATTATTTCTAACATCATCGATCGAAAATATGTCAAAAAAGAAGAAAATCGGTTAAGCCCTACAGATTTAGGTTTTCTGATAACTGATCTTCTTGTTAAAAGTTTTCCAAATATTCTTAATGTAGAATTTACTGCCACAATGGAAAATAGCCTCGATGATATTGAAGAAGGCAAACAAGATTGGATAAAAATTTTGGAGAATTTTTACAAACCTTTTAATCAAAATATTGAAAAAGCCAAAAAAGAAATGAAAGATATTAAGGGAGAAGAAACACCCACAGAACACAAATGTCCAAAGTGTGCCTCAACCATGGTTATTAAATGGGGACGTCACGGTAAATTTCTTGCATGCTCAAAATATCCAGAATGCCGCTCTACATCTGACTTTAAAGAAGTAGAAGGAGAAATAACCCTTGTTCAAACAGAAACAAAAGATAAATGTGAAAAGTGTGAAAGCCCTATGGTTATCAAATTTGGTCGCTTTGGAAAGTTTTTAGCATGTTCTAACTATCCAGAATGTAAAACAACAAAATCAATAAGTATTGGTGTTAAGTGCCCATTGCCAAAATGCACTGGAGAGGTTACTGAAAAATGATCTAAAAAAGGACGTTTTTTTTATGGCTGTTCCAAATATCCTCAATGTAACTTTGTCAGCTGGAATAAGCCTATTTTGCAAGAATGTCCTCAATGCCATGCAACTTATCTTTTAGAAAAGGTCACTAAAAAAGAAGGCAAAACCCTTTTCTGTCATAATAAGGAATGCAGCTACAAAGCCGCCGCGTAATTGGAAAGGAAGCATCGAGGCGGCAGGACCCGCAAACTTTCACACTCATTGCAACTTCCTTTAGATAACTACTCTTTTGATAATGGGGTCTAGATCTGGAAATTGGTCAAGCCACTCACGACGTGATTTTTTAAGTGCTTGAGCAGCATCATTGTATTCCTTTTCTCCATAATACTTTTTGACTTGCCACTCTGACACATCTTGGCCTAACACTTTGGCCGGTATTTCAAAACCAAATTGAGCATCTTTCACCCATTGAACATTTCCAAGAAGTGAGTTTCTAATAAAGAAAACAGTATCATCTAATTTTACTTTTTTATTCTTGTTAGCACCGAGAAAACCCGTATTTAAAAGATAAGACTCTAAATGATTCTTCTTAATAATCGCATAAATCCTATTACCCTCTTCTCCCTTAGACCCCATGATAAAAGGATTAGTTCCTACTTCTCTTACAGGTTCTCCCTTGGCATTAGGATCTGCAGCCGATGTTTTAATGGACTCTCCTAGCATAAAAGATGCAGCACTTTGCTCAGGGTTTAATTTTGCAATCGGTGGCATGAGAGGATTTCTCGTAATGAAAAAGAGCTTATGAACTTTCTCCGAGTTTATATTTTTAGAGGTGTGCTCAATTTCTTTAACTGGAACAATAGCGCGAGCATTTGAAGAAAACTCACTATTGAAAAAATCAACCTTTCCTGTTTTTTTATCTACATAAACATTTTCAAAAACAGTGTCCGGGTGAATAGCCGCTTTATATAAAAGGGGTTGTTCTTCAACTGTTAAGCCTTCTGTTTTAATATAAAAACCCTTTGCTTCGGTTCCAAAACAACGAGAGTTTTCATCAATAAGAACAACATCATCTTGTTTAATGGTCGTATTCTCCTGCCCCTTATTAAACCCAAAATCATGACATGTTAAGGACGTTTTTCCAGTGCCACTTAAGCCAAAAAGAAGAAGGCACTGTGTTTCCCTTTTATTATCTTTTATAAACGTCACTTCCTTAGAGCCAGCATGAAGGCCCAAGCCCTCTTTTTGCTTCATCCGATACATGGCTTGTCTTAAAAAAGACTTTTTAATTTCTCCATAATAATCACTTCCTAGAACGAAAGTAACACCAACACCTGCAAACACCAGAATGCGTCGCTGCCCCTCACTCCACTCTGGAAGGTCAAGGGTACAAAAATCAGGCTTGTGATCTGGATTTGGATAAGGCTCTAAACTTCGAACGAATTCAAGTGCTAATCTTGCAAATTGAGAAGAAACATAAAGACGGCAATGAAAAGTAAACTCGCCCTGCCCCAATTGGCGATCGAGTCTCAACAACTCATACTCTCCACAACCCTTGTTAAGCTTCTCTAAATAAAGATAATCTTCAGATAAAATCTCTCCATCCACATCACTGCGTGTAAAAGCAGCACTGCGGGAGCGAATTTTAGAAAGGTAACTGGCAGAGCCAAATTCTGTAGTGGTTTCATCAGGTTTGGCTAAGGCTCGTATTTCTTCATCTCTCGGGTTTACAATAAGGTGCTTAAACTTCCAGGTTCTAATATCAACATCATTCATAAATCACTATCATTTTTAAGCTAATTTAATCCTAAAGTAAAGTGAGTTTTTAACCGAAAAGCTGACTAAAGGCATAAAAATAAGGAGGAAAGCCATGCTCAATCGAAAAAAAATACTGCTCTTAGTAGAAGATAACCCAAAAGACATAGAACTCGTCAGAGATGTTTTTGAAAACGAAAACTATTCACTTCACATAGCAACAAACGGCAATGAAGCTATTTCCGAAATCGAAAAACTTAAACCACAACTTATCATCTTGGATATTATCATGCCTCAAATGAATGGTTATCAAGTGTGCCAAAAGATAAAGCTTAATCCTCTGTATAAAGAAATTCCTATTATTATGCTCACGGCTAAAACAACTGAGGAAGATCAGGCATGGGGTTTTGAGTTGGGTGCAGATGAATACATCAAAAAACCCTTTCATCCACAAGAGCTTCTTAATGTCGTCAAAAAATGCCTGGAAGTAAAAAAAGCCGCTTAATCCTTATCACTCTTCATGGCATGTAATATTTGCATTTTCTTTTTGAGAAAGGCAAATCGAATGATCTCTCCCAAATCATCAAAAATACAATAAAAGATAGGAATAAAGAAGAGAGTCAGAACTGTTCCTACGGTGAGTCCACCCACAATAACAACAGCTAAGGGTTGATAAAATGCAGCACCCGTTCCTATTCCTAAAGCAAGGGGTATAGCTCCAAGAACCGTTGTTAAAGATGTCATAAGAATGGGACGAAGCCTTCTCTGCGAGGCTTGCAGCACTGCTTCTTTACGATCTAATCCCATTCTTCTTAAACTATTAATACAAGCTATAAGAATAATAGCATTATTAACAATAATACCCATGAGCACAATAACTCCAATAAAAGCAATGAGGCTCAACTTTAAGCCAAAAAACTGTAAGGAAAATGCAATACCAATGATTCCCATAGGAACTGTAAACAAGATAGTAAAAGGATACAAAAGAGATTCAAAAAGAGCAGCCATGATCATATACATAAGAACAATAGCGACAATAAGAGCAAAACCCAAATCTTTAAAAGAGGCTCGTAAGCTTTTATCCTGATCACCAAATTTCCAATGATAGTTTGGAGAAAGATCCACTTTGTCCAAAACACCCCCACCCCCTTCGGTGCTCAAAGTAGAAACAACGGAAGAAAGATTAAAAGAAGGGGCAATCTGTGCATGAATTCTAAAAATTCTCTGTTTCTCACTACGCTCAATAAGCGCTAAGTTTTGCGTCTCTTCAAAATTCATAAGAGAACTAATGGGTATAAAGCTTCCTTGAGAAGTTGGAACAATAATGTCCTTTAACTGAGATAAAGTTTTAACAGGCGGAGAATTTTGAAGAACTAAAAGATCAATGCTTCGACCTTCTTGTCTCACTGTTGTAACAAATTCCCCTTTTAGGGTTGCTTCAATGTAACGGCTCACCTCTTGAATTGTAAGACCAAAATCGGAGAGTCGATATCTATTAAACTCGAGTTTAATCTCAGAAATTTTTTCGCCATGTGGATAATAAATTTTTGAAAAAAAGTTTAATTCCCTCATTTTATGAGTCATCTTTTCTGACTCTACTTGAAGCTTAACAATATCAGGACCCGAAACTTCGATATCTATTTCCTGTTGATTAAAACCACCGGTGAGATCCAAGATAGGGCTTAGCTTCGTAATCGAAAACTCCACTTCTGGAAATTGAGATAACTCTTCATAAAGATAGGATAAAACCTCTTTGGATTTCTTTGCTTTTTTGAGCTCAAAAAAGATGTGTGCCCTGGAGGCTTGATATTTTGTCAAAATATTTACTATTTGCGGGTGTTTCATTTTTTTTTCGATATCACTCATAAGCCCTGAAACTGCACTGGTGCTTAAGGGTTGTAAAAAAGCAAAATGAATCTGATAGTTTTTTTCTGGAACTTGAGGCAAAAATTCTCTGTCAGGGAAAATAAGAAATGAAAATACAAAAGCAACTACAAAAACAAGAATAGTTCCAAGTTGCTTTTTAAAACTAAGAAGTGTTTTATCGAGCTGTAATCTATATTCATTAACAAAAATGGAGGCTTTTTCAAAAATTTTTTTCTGCTGTTCAATTGTTTCTGCAGCCTTTAAAACAGTGACATCATACAAATGATCAATTTGTTTTCTTGTTTCAATAGCTGCTGGATGAAGAAAGTTGGGTAGTAAAAACCGCCGTAAAACTCTTTCATAAAAATTCCAAATACGCTCTATAAAAAACCGATCCGCAAGTTTTTTCCACCAAAAGGCTTTGGCTACAAATTCTTCTTTCGTAATTGTTTCTTTCTTTTGTTGCCTTTGGAATTGAGCACAAAGCATAGGAACGATAAATAAAGAAACAAGAAGTGAAAAAAGCAAAGCAAAAACAATACTCAAAGATAGCTCTTTAAATATAAGCCCAATCTCTCCTCTAATAAAAAGAAGAGGAACAAAAACAACAAGTGTTGTTAAAGTAGAAGCAATATTGGCAATACCCACCTCCATTGTTCCTTCTAAGGCAGCTACTTTTGGGTTCTTACCCAAGTTGAGATGATAATCGATACTTTCAATAACAACGATCGTCGCATCCACAACCATGCCAATAGCTAAGGCTAACCCCACAAAAGAAAAAATATTAAGAGACATGCCAAAAAATTTCATAAGGGCAAAAGAACAAATAATAGAGGTTGGAATAGAAATAGCTACAACCAGAGTTGGAATCAGCTTTCTTAAAAAGAAAAAAAGAATGAGAATTGTTAAAAAGCCACCCAAAATAGCATTTCCTTTTATAAGACTTGTCGCATTTTGGATAAATGAAGATTGATCATAAGAAATATTGGTGTTCCATTTTTGAAGTGCTTGATTATCAGCAAAAAACTTTTTAACATGTTTAATAATTTGAAGAGTATTACCTTCAGGGTTTTTAAAAACAGCCAATTCAATGGCTCTTTTTCCATTGAACCTAGATTCTTCGATGAGTTTCTTTTTACTGAGCTGAACTTCTGCAATATCTCCCAAATGAATAAAAACACCTGGCTTAGGTGTAATAATAACCTTTTTAATATCTTCTAGGTTTTTAAAGCGCCCTGAGGACTTGATTAAAAATTGAGTCTTTCCCTCCTCAATAAACCCTCCACTTTGCTCAATATTTTCTTTTTTAAGAGTAGAAACAATATCTTCTAAGGTTAGTTGATAAGCCTTAAGCGTCGTAGTCGAAATATTCACAACAATTTCATTTTCATCCCCCCCAAAAATAGAAACCGAAGAAACCCCCTCAATCCTCTCCAAATGGGGCTTCAAATGCTCGGAAGTCTCGGATTTAAGCTCTGTGAGGCTGCTTTCTTCAGATGTCAGGTTCATAATCAAAATGGGTTGAGAAACAGGATTAAATCTTTCAACAATAGGTGTTTTAACATCATGGGGTAGCTTTTGATTGACTTTATCAATCTTCTCCCTCACATCCAAAGCTGCCACATCCATGTTTGTTCCCCATCGAAACGTTAAATAAACAAAAGACTTTTCATCCCCCGAAAGAGAAGTCATTTTTACTAGATTTTCTACAAGAGAAAGCTCCTCCTCCAAATGACGAGTGATTTCATTTTCTATTTCTAAAGGGCCACGCCCTTCACATTTTGTTTCAACTCTAAGAACAGGACGTGCAATGCTTGGAAATAAATTCACCGGCAAAAGAAAAAAAGAAACCAGGCCTAAAAAAACAAGAATCAGCATCGCCATGAAGCAAGCAACAGGTCTTTCAATAAATAGTGATATGATTTTCATAAATCCTTTATTTCATAGCTTCAACAGGCACCATGATAATGGTAACCCCAAAAGACTTACGGAGTCTTTTATTTTTGAAGTTTTCAAATTCCACAAATACCTTTTGAGCTATCTCTGAAGGAAGAATAACAAGACAGGCATTGTTTTTTGTATCCTCTTCCCATTCAGATGATATTTTTTTTCCTCGAATTCCTTCTAATTTCGTATAGGTTTCAACACCCGATCCCTTAAGAAGGCTTAAGACTTCCGGGTCCAATTCTTTATCATAGATAACAATAAGTGCCTTCATGATTCCTCCTTCGGTAAAAAAATCTTTTGTCGCAACTTAAGCCATTCTAAATAAAAATAATCAAATACATCTTCAAAAAAAACATAAATGAGAGGAATCATAAAAAGGGTCAGAAAGGTTGATGATAGTAGTCCCCATACAACCACCACAGCTAAACCATTATACATTTCAGAAGCAGCCCCCTTAGCAAACATAAGAGGAAGTGTTCCTAAAACGGTTGTTAACATTGTTATAAGAATCGGCTTTGTTCGCATCTTAACTGCATGTAAAATGGCTGGGGTTCTATCTTGCCCCTCCCTTCTTGAACGGTTAATCGTATCAATAAGAACGATGGCATTATTCACAACAATACCGACCAAAATAATCATGCCCAACATAACACTCACATTAAGCGCATGCCCACTCAACCGTAATCCGAGAAGTACACCGATGAGGCTCAACGGAATTGAAAACATAATAACAAAAGATTGAGAAAAAGACTCAAAAAGACCCGCTAGAATCATAAAAATAAGAACAATCGCTAGAAGAAGCGCTATTTCTAAATCACGAAATGAAGTTTTGAGTAGTCTTAAACTACTCATGACTGTTGCATCGATTTTTAATTTTTTAAGAATAGATTCTATCTCTTTCAAAACCTTACCTAAGGCTGGTCGATCAATCTCTAACTGGGCTAATATTTTTGTTGCTGAATATTTTTGGGAACGTTGTTTAAGGGGTTCTTGTTCTATCAATTCAAAAGCTGCAATGCTTCTTAACTCATTTTGAATGACGCGCTCCCCCACAGGAACAATGACAGGAATATTTTTAACATCTTCTTGGTTAAGCTCTCCTTGAATGACAATATCATAATCCAGTTGTTCAATTCTCTTTCCATGGACATAAGCGCTGACCAGTTGAGAAACATAAGAAGTCGATATTCCAAGCTGTCTCATAAGCTCCCTATCTGTTGAAATAAAAATTTGAAGCGGAAGGATTTCTTCGGAGGTTTTGGCATCAATAACATAAGGATAGTGACGAAATTCATCTAGAATCTTTTGAGTTTTGGCCTTCCGAATTTTATCACTCTCTGATTCAAGGCTCACTTCAACGGGATAGCCCACACCCTCTGTCGTATCAAGCTCTGGCTCATGATACACTAAGACCTTGGAAGAAAGTTTTGGCTCTAAAGTGTTTTTTATTTTTTCAAAAAAAAGTCGAGCCATTTTTTTGTGAACAAATGCTTCTTTCATGCTAATAAAAATAGAACTTTCATGAACATTCATTCGAGAGGTAACTCTTTTTACTGACTTATCTCCTATTAAAACACTTTCCACTTCTTTTACTTCTTCACTTGCAAATTCAATATTTTTATTAGGGGGATGCTCCAAACGAATAGTAAATGATTTAATCGTGGTGGGTGGTAAAAGATCTTTGTATGGCAATAAAAGAATACTTAAAAAACACAAAACATACATAGTTAGTATAAAAATTCCCTTTTGCTTTGCGTTAGTTAAAAAATAACCCACAAGTGAAGCAAAAAAATCTTCTATAAGAACTAAAAACTTTTGAGGATGTTCAATGTAGATTTTCTCTTTTTCATCTTTTCTTATTTTTTTATAAAAATTAAAAATAACAACTATTGCCATAGGAATGAAGGTGAAACTTACAAAAAGGCTTAATATGAGGCTATAAACGAGAGCAAAAGATAAATCCCAAAATAAAATTCCAATAAGCCCTCGTATTCCAAAAGTGACCGGAATAAAAACAACAAGGGTTGTCAAAACAGAGGCTACAACTGAAAGAGCCACCTCAGAAGCCCCTTGGATAGCAGCACTCTCAATAAGATGGCCTTGTCTATAATAGCGAAGAATATTATCCAAGACGACAATGGATGCATCCACAACCATACCAGCGGAAATAGCAAGTCCAGCCAGTGTAAAAACATTCTGAGAGATATTCATGCAATAAAGGGGAATTCCTGCCCCACTAATGGCAAGAGGTATAGAAAGTGTAATAATCAAAGTAGATCTCACATCCCGCAAAAATAAAAATAAAATAAGAGCCGCTAAAATAGTTCCCATGAGAAGATTACCAAGAACTATTTTTCTTGAATCTTTAATATAAATGGAATCGTCTTTAGAAACTACCATTTGCAAAGATGGAATTTTTTTCTGGATTTCATTCACTTTATTTTTTATCCGATCAATAACTTCTAGAGAATTAGCCCAAGAGTTTTTTTTGATGGCCAAACTAATAGAGGGCACCCCCCCACTTCTAGAAAGGGCATCTGGCTTTTCAAAGGTATCTTCAATAAGAGCTACATCTTTTAATGAAATAGCTTTTAATCCTGGTCTTAAAACCAATATATTCTCAATGGAGTCTTTATTCTCCAAACCTTTTTCTACTCGAACATTAAGAAATACATCCCCTTTCTCTACCCCTCCAACAAGTTTACCTATGTTGTGATCCTCTAAAGCCTGAATGACATTAAGAATGGTTAAACCATAGCTTTTTAATTTTTCTGGATTGCAAATAACACGAATCATCTTCTTGGTAGATCCCCTGATCTCAACACGAGAAACACCTTCCAATTCTTCTAAAAATGGGGTCACCTCATAATCAACCACTTCACTTAACGCATCTCCGCCTATATCACTTGAAATATCAATCTCAAGAATAGAAAACTCTGAAGGGCTCCATTTCCAAAAGAGTGGCTTTCCAATATCTTTTGGCAAAGAAAGTTTTTTGAGCCTCTCGTGAATTTCCATCCGAGCCCCATTCATTTTTGTTTTCCACTTAAAATAAAGTTTAATAAATGAAAAACCGGTACTACTTTCACTTTCAATTTTCTCAAGTCCTGGAATAGTGCTCAGCACCTCTTCAATTGGCTTTGTAATAGTATGCTCAACTTCGCCGGGTGTTTCTTCAGAGTATGGAATTAAGATA
>CAYJUJ010000031.1:9583-10543 GCA_964373325.1 uncultured bacterium | reverse complement strand
TGGCATCATGATTTTGAATTAGATTTTCAATTGCATAGCCACTTTCCGTCGAGGATGGAGTTGAATAAGGTGCTGTAGGAATCCTTCCTAATGCTAAAATAACTTCTGGTAAGGCTTCCATTTCAAGTTCTAGACCAGCAACTGTGAAGGCAATGCAAGTAGGTGGATGGGCATGAGCAATGGCATGTACATCGGGCCTTGCTTTGTATATATACAAATGAGTATTTATTTCAGACGTGGGTTTTTCCAGGCCCGATACTTTTTTACCTTCCATGTCTGTTACAACGAGATCTTCTTCTGTGAGAAAGCCCTTGTGAATACCACTTGGAGTTACAAGAACTCTATTTTCTGAAAGACGAACGCTAAAATTTCCATCAGTAGAGGAAATAAGGTTTCTCTGATAAGCAAGCTTACAGAATCGGACTATATCCCTTTTTGCCTGCCAAGCCACAACCATGCACATTTATTAAGCAAATCTTGAGTGTGAAGTCAAGAAAACTTATTCACAAGTTTTGAAAAATATAGTAGCGTAATGGTGTCTTAAAGGTTCTTTTTGTATTCTTGTCATTCTGAGCGCCGCGAAGAATCCCCTTTAGGAGATCCTTCGCCTAGCGGCTCAGGATGACAGAGAAAAAAAGGCTCAGGATGACGAGAAAAAAGATAACGTAAAAAAAAGGAGAGGAGAAAGTATGAAGAACAAGAATCTGATGGTATTGGTTGCGTTAGTTGTAGTGGCAGTTGTTGGTTATTTTGGCTATAAGGCTTACCAGAAAAAACATGAACATCCAGGCACAACTATAGAGGAGCCAGCTGCAGCGGAGCAGTCATCAGGTGAAGCTCCAGCGGACGAACAACCAGCTGAGGGTACAGATGCAGCACCTGGAGATGATAGCTAAGTAAAGGATTTCTTCCGTCATTCTGAGCGCCGCGAAGAATCCCCTTTAGGAGATCCTTCGCCTA
>CAYJUJ010000031.1:4069-9573 GCA_964373325.1 uncultured bacterium | reverse complement strand
TCAGGATGACAGAGAAAAAAAGGCTCAGGATGACAGAGGAAATGGATCTGGAGCCTGTTCTGAGCGCAGCGAAGGAGCCGCGTTCTCGCAATAGCTTCCTCTGGATGACGAGAGTACAAGATGAAATTTTTTATCGATTCAGCAGATATTAATGAAATCAAAGAAGCTCATGCTTTAGGCCTTGTTGATGGAGTGACAACAAATCCATCGCTCGTTGCAAAAACAGGAAAACCTTTTCATAAAGTTGCCGAAGAAATTCTAAAACTTATTGATGGGCCTATTAGTTTAGAGACTGTTGCAACGGATGTGGCGGGAATGGTTAAAGAAGCAAAAGCTCTTGCCAAAATTCACAAAAATGTTGTTCCAAAAATTCCTTTGATTCCAGAGGGGCTTAAAGCAGTGCGAATTCTCTCTCAAGAGGGAATTAAAATTAATCAAACTTTGTGCTTTTCTGCTTCTCAGGCACTTCTTTCAGCCAAATCTGGGGCTGCTTATATCAGTCCTTTTATTGGAAGGCTTGATGATATTTCAACAAACGGTATGGATCTCATTCGCCAGATTATGACTATTTATAAAAATTATGGTTTTAAAACAGAAGTTTTAGTAGCAAGTATCCGTCACCCCCTTCATGTTGTAGAGGCAGCTCTTCTCGGAGATCATGTGGTAACCATGCCATTTAAGGTTCTTATGCAACTTGCCAAACACCCTCTGACGGATGTAGGTTTAGATGTTTTTTTAAAAGACTGGGAAAAAGTTCCTCAAAATAAAATAGTATGATTAGTTTTGAATTGACCGAAGAACAAAGGGCTCTTCAGGGGTTAGCCAAGGATTTTGTTAAAAAAGAAGTTATTCCAAAAGCTCCTGAGTATGATCGCACAGCTCAATTTCCAAAAGATATTTTAAAAAAAGCATTTGAGACAGGGCTTCTTAATCTTTGTGTTCCTACAAAATATGGTGGAGCAGAACTTTCTAATTTAGATACCGTTATTGTCATTGAAGAACTGGGTTACGGATGTACTGGTTTTTCCACTTCCATGATGGTGAATGATTTAACTCTCACCCCCATTGTTCTTTTTGGGAATGATGAACAGAAAGAAAAATTTTTTGGCAAGTTTACAAAAGAGTATTCAACAGGATCTTTTTGCTTAACCGAGCCTAATGCTGGAAGTGATGTAGCTGGGCTTCAAACAGTGGCTCAAAAAAAAGGTGATTATTATATTCTTAATGGAACTAAAACTTTTATTACCAATGGAAGTTATGCAGAGCTCTACACGACTTTTGCAACACTTGATCCGAAGCAGCGTCATAAAAGCCTTTGTTGTTTTGCTATCGAAAAGTGTGATGGCATTACAGTGAGTAAAAAAGAAGACAAAATGGGCCAACGGGCTTCGGATACTGTTCAAGTTGTTTTTAATAATGTGAAAGTACCTGAAAAATATAGAATTGGTAAAGAAGGAGAGGGCTGGCTTGTTGCCATGAAGACATTGGATAAAAGTCGCCCACTGGTTGCCTCTGCAGCTATTGGAGTGGCAAGGCGTGCCTTCGAGTGTGCTACTCAGTATGCAAAAGAAAGAACTGCTTTTGGAAAAGCAATTTCCGAATATCAAGCCATTCAGTTTATGCTTGCTGATATGGCTAAGAATATTGAAGCGGGTCGTCTTTTGGCTTGGAAAGCAGCATGGCTTCTAGATCAAGGGTTGCCATCGACCCATGTGTCTTCTATGGCCAAGTGTTTTGCCTCTGATTCTGCTATGTCTGCATCCATTGATGCTGTTCAAATTTATGGTGGTTATGGTTACATGAAAGATTATCCTGTTGAAAAACTCATGCGCGATGCCAAGCTTCTTCAAATTTATGAAGGCACCAATCAAATTCAACGCCTTGTCATTGCAAGAGAGCTTCTCAAATCTCAATTTTAATGTAAAATGAAGCGTAAATGCCTTCTCTGACGCTCTCTCTTACCTATCTCGATTGGGGAATTATTCTCTTCTATTTCGTCATTTCGATGGCAATTGGTATTTATTATTCAAAACGTGCTCAGGGAAGTCTTACCGAATATTTTGTAGCGGGGCGCAAGCTAAGTTGGTGGTTAGCTGGGACCTCTATTGTCGCTACCTCCTTTGCGGCTGATACTCCACTTGCCATCGCTGGAATTGTTCGAACCAAGGGAATTCAGGGTAACTGGTGGTGGTGGAGTGGGCTCATGGGGGGTATGCTCTGCGTCTTTTTTTATGCGCGTTTGTGGCGTCGAGCCCGAATTCTAACTGACGTCGAATTTGTTGAACTTCGTTATGGTGGGAAGGGTGCTCTTTTCTTACGACTTTTCCATGCCATCTATCGATCGACTCTATTTAACACCATAACAATGGGATGGGTTATCTTAGCCATGTCAAAAATTGTCCAGGAACTTCTAGGGTGGGATAAGGTTTTTTCCGTTTCGGTTTTAGTGATGATGACCCTTCTCTATACTGTGCTCTCTGGAATTTGGGGAGCCGTTATTACTGATTTCTTTCAATTTATCTGGGCGATGCTGGGTTGTATTATATTAGCTGTTATTGTTGTTATAAAAACAGGTGGCCCTTTGGAGCTTGTACAAAAATCTCTTGCAGCGGTGGAGGCTCTTCAGGGAACCAATCCTCTTTCACCTGTGATTTCCTCAGATCAACTTCTTGGATTTCTGCCTTCTTCTGGGGCGACAAAACTAGCCGTTTTTTCATTTTTTGTTTTTATTACTTTCCAATGGCTTGGAGGTGGAGAAGGGGGTGGATTTCTAGCTCAGCGACTTTTTTCTACCAAGAACGAAAAGCATTCGATGCTGGCAGTTCTTTGGTACAATTTTGCACAGTACGCCGTTCGGCCCTGGCCTTGGATCATTGTTGGCTTAGGATCTCTCATTTATTTCCCAAATATTTCTGATCCGGAATCATCTTATCCAAAGATGATGGTAATGTTTTTGGGACCTGGCTTGAAAGGATTTCTGGTAGCTGGGTTTCTTGCGGCCTTTATGTCAACTATTACAACACACTTAAATTGGGGAGCTTCATATCTTGTTAACGATGTGTATAAGCGAGAGGTAGTCAAAAATGCTTCAGAGAGACATTACGTTATTGTCTCACAGCTTAGCACAGTCATTATGGCTATTATGGCAGGAGTTGCTGCATGGCAGATGAAGTCTATTTACGATGCATGGCTTTTCCTTCAGCTTCTTATGGTTGGAACTTCCTTAGTTATGTTGTTGCGATGGTATTGGTGGAGAATTAATATCTGGTCTGAAATTTCAGCGATGACTTCTTCTTTAATTATTTCGATTCTCTTGGAAAAACATCCGGCTTTTTCTTCTATCCAAGGCCCAGATTATTATGCAGTGCGGTTGGTCATTACTCTCACCTTGTGCACCTTGATTTGGCTGACTGTTACTTTCCTTACAAAACCGGTTGTGGAAAACCAACTTGAAAAATTCTTTCGCCACGTTCGACCTGGAGGATTTTGGGGACCCATAGCCCAAAAATGCTCTGATGTTACAAAGCTTCACCTTGGGTGGCCAGAGGTTGCAAATTTTTTCCTCGGAACTATTTGCATTTATGCCTCTCTCTTTAGTATTGGGTGGTTTTGTCTGGGACAATATGTGTCGGGGGCGTTGGCTTCCGTGATCTGTGCAGTGTCGGGGTATGCAATGTTCTTCATGATTTCAAAGATGGATTGGAAGGGAATTTAGCAAAATAAGAAAAATGCCTGGCAGT
This sequence comes from uncultured bacterium, assembly GCA_964373325.1. Classification (GTDB taxonomy): domain Bacteria; phylum Bdellovibrionota; class JACOXK01; order JACOXK01; family JACOXK01; genus CAYJUJ01. Next base: position 5,833 of record CAYJUJ010000031.1, on the reverse strand, counting down.
TTTCAACATAGCCAGGCACTTTTCTTATTTTTTTCTTCTAAAATATCTACCGCCAATAAGAAGTCCAATTGCATACATGAGAGCTGTTGAGATTTCTGGAGCACCTGGGGCTGTAAAAATTCCTCTAATACCACCTTGACCGCTCACATTAAGATTGTTTTGACCTCCGCTGAAATGCCAATAGATGCCTTGTTTATCTCTGAAGATGGCGACTCTTCCGCTGGAAGTATTCACCTCAAAAGCTTTTTGAAATCCGCCTTCTCCATGCTCCCATTTTTCTTCAACTCTGGTAGGGCTTGTATAAACGTGGTTCACTGTGCACTCTCCTACTTGAGCTTGTACAGCACTTGTGACTTCAAGATCCGAAGCCCCTTCACTGAATACAGTTTTTGGTGCTAGGAAAAGAAGAAGTCCCCCACCTGCAATGGCTATTATAATTTTTTTAAGCTTCATAGAAGCCCCCTTTGTTATAAAAAATACCTCTATATTTTCATTATAACGCGGTTCAAAATTAGCAGCAATTTCTAAGAGTTGAAGAGTTTTCATAACTTAGATCCGTTTTGTGTTATTTCATGATTTCATTGATATTTTTTTGAAACGAATTTTCTTTTAAAATCAATAAGTTATGTTAAACTCATTGTCATCCTGAGGCTTTAGCCGAAGAATCCCCTAATATCAAAACCTAGGAGATCCTTCGTTTCACTCAGGATGACAATACCAATTTTTATTATACTCATGAAAAACCTGATCCTTATCTGCTTTGCAGTTGTAGGATGTCTCAATGTGGCCGAAACCAACCCTATTGTTTCACAAGTAAAACCCCATGAAATCACAAGCTTTAAAACCATTTTTAATCTAGAAAACACCTCTGCACACATAACTTCATTGGGTGGTTCTTTTATAAAAAATGGAAAATTGGAGACAGTCTCTTTTTAAAAAATCCAAGAAAAAAGGCCTTTTCTTCAAGCTATTCTCTTGTGGATGGGAGAAGGGATAGAAGGGGAAAAAACCACTTTTGATATTAAAATAAAAACACCCCACGGAAAAGTATTCATCATTCATCCGAAGGCCACTCTTAAAGATGGTGGAGTTCGTTATTTATACAGTTCATGGGCCGATGTAACGCATGTCTTTAAAAAAGAGGGTGATTATAAAATCGTACCCCTACAAGGTGATAAAATTCCTCCTCCTTTAGAGGCAGCTGGTTGGAGCCTCATCTTAGTTTCAAAAGATCAAAAAAGAAATTCTGGAAACATCATTCTAAAATGGGGGCTACAGCGATTGCAACCGGGTGAGCTTTATAATTTCAAAATGCTGCCTTCATTGAGTCATCATCATGTGAATACTGTGGTTATTGTTGGAGGCCATGGTCAAAAGGAGAATGGAAGTGGAAACTTAATCAATGGTGAAACTTTAAGTATGGGAGATGACTGGAATGGCTCTAGTGGCGAGAGGTGGGATATAGATCAGTATTTTGTGTCTATTTTTAAGTATAAAACAGATCCAGGGATTACGATTACAGTTGATCCGCTTTTGCAGTGGCTTTTTCCTATTGCTTTTCTTGTACAAACAGAAGGGGTGAAACCATGAATACGAGAAGATATTTTAGTTATATCCTTCATTTTTTGTTTTTGTTGGTTGTTACTTATTTTTTCAAGGATCATCTCATCTCTTTAGGAAAATCTTGGATTTATGATCCTAATTATCAGCATGGCTTTTTTGTTCTTGCAGTTTTTTTTATAGAGAACTTTGAATAATCCATTA
>CAYJUJ010000031.1:0-4059 GCA_964373325.1 uncultured bacterium | reverse complement strand
TGGTTTCAAAAAACAAACTGGCAAAAAAGCATTCTTTTTTGGTTTATTGCTTTGGGTCTTTCTTTTGTTGGCTTTTGGAAGGGCTCTGAATATGTAACACTTCTTGGTTTTCTTTTTTTGATGCGTGCATGGTTTGGAAGTTTTCTTAATTTCCCACTATTCTATCTCTTTCTTGTTGTTCCAGTTCCAGCATTTGCAGAAATAACGATTTATCTTCAGAGGTATACAGCAGAATATGTTGGAGCCTTTATGCGGTATTTCAAGTTTTTTGTTATAGATGAATGGACCTTTCTTCATATTCCCAACATGTCTTTTGAAATTGTTCCATCTTGTACGGGAATTCATTCATTTTTAGTTCTTTTAAGTCTTGTGGTTTTATTTATTTATTTTTTAAATTTAAAAAAGATTTATAAAATATTTCTTTCTCTTTTTTGTATTCCTATAGCACTCCTTAGTAATTTTATGCGCATTGTTGTTCTTCTTTTGATTGCTTTTGCTTATGGACAGAAGGCGGCAATGAGTTACTGGCATTATGGGGCAGGTATTTTCTTCTATCTTTTGGCATTAGGAATGGTTTTCATTGTTGTTAAAATTTTTCAAAAAATTCAAAAAAGATGAAAAAAACTCTTTTTTTAACCCTCATTTTGCTTGGAAGTGCCTGGCACTTTTTCGCCCCAAAAGTGCCAGGCACTTTTTCTAGATCAGCCGAGAATTTTCGATTTGTAACGGATGTGGGTTATTATTATTTTACATCCCACGAAGCAAAAATAACCACTCAAAGTCATTTTTTAGAGAAAGATATTTTGGCAAAACTACCTCTCAAATTGGGAGATTGGAAGGGTGAAGATGTGCCACATCAATTTCCTCATCTTGTGCACTATCGCCTTTACATCAATCAAAAAACAAAAGATGCATTATGGCTCATTTCTGTTTATGGAACTCATCAGTCACAATTCCATACGGCTGAGGTATGTTACATCGGCGATGGGTGGGATGTAAGTACCAGATCAGTGTATTCTATTAAAATGGATGAAGATGAATTTAGGGTGCGCTATATGAAAGCCGAGTTTCAAAAAACAACTCATATTGGACTTTATTGGTATATGTGGAAGAACTCTCGAAGGCGTATGCAGGATGGAACTGTCATGTTTCGACTTTCCATAGAAAAAAAAGATTCTGATGAAAAAGCCTTAGAAGGGCTTCTTGATTTTGTCCGTGAGTTGAAAAAAGTGAAACTCCCTGGGTAAAGAATCTTTTACAAAAACCTCCTTTCTATCAATGGGGTGGAAGAAGTTAAGGGAAGAGGCATGAAGCATGAGCCTTTTATAGGGGTGTTTTTTAGCATAAATTTTATCTCCAAGAATAGGGTAACCATGAAATGCAGCTTGAACTCTCAATTGATGGGTCCTTCCTGTTTTAGGTTTTAAGATAAGAAGACTTCCTTTTTTGAGTGGAATAAGATGTACTTCAGTTACAGCTGTGAGTCCATTATCAGTGGCAACTTTTATTTTTCCTTTTCGACCTTTAACTAGAAAATTGTGCCATTTTTCAAAATGCTCTTTTTCACATTGGATAGCTGAAATAGCCATATAGGTTTTTTCAATTGTTCTTTGTTTAAATTGATAAGCCATTTCAGAAGCAGCGCGAGGATTTTTTGCAAGAAGTAACACCCCAGAAGTATCAGCATCGAGCCGGTGTGTGAGAAGATATTGCGGAAGCATTTGTCCTACCGTTACATTTTTAGGGTTACCAGTTGCCCAAGAATAGATCCCAGAAGGCTTAGAAATAGCTATATAATGGCGATCCTGAAAAAGTATTTGCATAATATTCATCCTTTACCATTTTCAAGATTATATGTCTATTTTTTAAGCAAAACATGTTGACGATGTATGTTAACTTATTTAAAAGTGAAGTGAATGGAAAAAACGTTTAGAGAGTTGGCTGAGTATGTTCAAGCTCAAATTATTGGAAATGATCATTTTTTAGTGAGAGGGGCGGCTTCTTTAGAAAGTGCGAGAAGTAATGATGTCACCTTTATTTCTGATAAGAAAAATTTATCAAAGCTTGAGGAAACCGAGTCACAAGTTGTTATTCTTTCAGAACAAGTTCAAACTTCTAAAACACTTCTTGTGACACCAAATCCTAAATTAGCATTTGCAAGAGTTTTAGAACTTTTTAATAGGTCTTCACCTTTACAAGGCGGGGTTGATCCAAGAGCTTGGGTTGAAGAAGGTGCTGAAGTTTCTTCCACTGCTATTATTTATCCATTTGTGAGTGTGAGGCGAGGAGCAAAAATTAGAGAAAGGGTTATTTTATATCCGGGAGTGTATGTTGGAGAAGAAGCCCTGATTCAAGAAGATTGCATTCTTTATCCAAATGTAAGTGTTTTTCCAAAAACTGTTATTGGAAAAAGGGTTTTAGTTCATGCAGGTGCTGTTATTGGAGATGATGGATTTGGTTATGTGTGGGATGGACAAAAACATTATAAAGTTCCACAAGTGGGTAAGGTCGTTATCGAAGATGATGTTGAAATTGGTTCAAACACGGCCATTGATAGAGGAGCTTTAGATGAAACGAGAATTGGGCAAGGCACAAAAATAGATAATCTTGTTCAAGTGGGCCATAATACGAAAATAGGAAAGCACTGTATTCTCTGTGGCCAAGTGGGTTTAGCAGGGAGTGTAACAGTAGGGGATGGGGCTGTTCTTGGTGGTCAGGTTGGGGTCAGAGATAACGTGAAAATTGGAGCCCAAGCTCAATTGGGTGGCCAGTGTGGTGTTATTGGAGATATAGAACGAGGTGCCAAGGTGTGGGGTACACCTGCTATGGATGCAAAAGAATATCTTCGAAATTTAGCGCTTCAGAAAAAATTACCAACGAAGTAAAGAGGCTCCGTAGACAAGCCCGCTTCCCAAGGCTCCAAAAAGAACCAGATCTCCTTTTTTAATTTTTCCTTCGCGGTTCACTTCATCAAGAAGAATCGGAACAGAAGCAGCTGAAGTATTCCCGTATTTATGAATATTACTATGCACCTTGCTAAGAGGAATGTTTAGTTTTTCTGCTATTGTTTCATTAATTCGAATATTAGCTTGATGGAAAATAAAATGATCTACTTTTTCAAGAGGAATATCAGCTTTCATAAGAACTTTGAGTGTACTTTCTGAAACATATTTTACAGCTTGTTTAAAAACATTTTTTCCATCAAGGTGCACAGTTTGGGGTCGAGGGCCATCACATCCTGGAACATAAATAGCATCCCAGAAATTTGCGTCAGAGCCAGCAGTGCTTTCAATAAGACCAGCGTCTTCTTCTGTTGCTTCTAAAACAGCTGCAGCAGCTCCATCTGCAAAAATCACATCTGTTTCTCGCTGTTTCCACGTGAAGTATCGACTTAACACTTCCGTTCCTATGACAAGTGTTTTTCTTGAACGCCCATGGCTTATAAATTGTGATGCTATATCTAACCCTAAAACAAACCCAGTACAAGCAGCTGATATATCAAATGCTAAAGCATTATGGGCTTGTAAATCTCTTTGAACAAGTACGGCTGTAGAGGGTAATACTGTATCTGGACAGAGAGTTCCCAAGATAATTAAATCAATTTCTTCTGGTTTTGCATTGGCCATTTCCAAAGCTTTACGAGAAGCTTCTCCCGCTAATTGGGAATTAGAAAACTCACTTCTTTCTTTAACGAAGTGTCGCTCTTTAATTCCAGTACGTCGAACAATCCACTCATCAGAGGTATCAAGAATTTTTTCAAAATCTTTATTAGTCATAAGCCGCTCGGGTATGGCACGACCTGTACCTGTAATTCGAAATCGGCTTTTTATTTTCATGGTTTCTTCCTACCATTGCTGTCATTCTGAGCGCAAGCGAAGAATCTCCTCATATTACTTCTCAAACTGCTCAGCTTCTGTTGAACCAGTAAGCGCTGCTGTGGAAGTTTCTCCACCTGTGATCGACATGAGCACTCTATCAAAATAACCTGTTCCTACTTCTCGTTGATGCCTGACAGCAGTGTAGCCATCTTTTTGTCGTTTAAACTCTTCCTCTTGAATT
>CAYJUJ010000030.1:0-10563 GCA_964373325.1 uncultured bacterium | reverse complement strand
CTTCCGATCTAGAAAAACTTAAAATAGCAATTGAAGTGATTATTCGAGAATACATAGCTGATCAAATTAATTTCTATGATAAAGATGGTAAACCACTTCTAGAAGTCTCTCTTGGAGAAGAGGCCGCTTTACAACCACTTCATCCCAACATACTTTCGAAAGTTTTCAAAAATAAAACCTATATTTATAAAGAAAATATTCCCAAAAAAGGCCTTGCTTATAGTGTTTTTTCACTCATCTCCAAAAATGAAAAAGAATCAGCGATTCTTGAGGAGGTAGTTTTCGTAGATCAAAGTTACGCCAATGCCATTAAAAAAAGTACTCATTTAGATATAGTCATCCTTGATGACAAAGATCATCTTTTAACAAAAAACGAACAAGCTGATACACCCCTTGACTACGAAACAAGAAAGCTCGTCAAAAAAATAAAAATTGATGAACCAGAATTAAAATCAAAAGGTATTTCAGAAGCTCTTGAATTTGAAATCAATAAACAATCTTATATTGTTCTTCTCCACGAGTTGAAACGCCAAGACAATTCCATATTTGGAAAAATTGGCCTTCTTGTTTCCAAAAATATTTATTATGAAACCGCCTCTCGAATTCAAACTAATATTTTATTTTTTGTTTTACTTCTCGTTATCATCTTACTTATCATTGTCATTTTCGCTTCACACTCGATCGTTAACCCCATCAAAGTCCTTGTGGAAGCCACTTCTCAACTTAAAAAAGGTACATTTGAAAAAGTATCAAGAAAAGCAACACACGAGTTAGGCTCCCTCACAGATTCTTTTAACGACATGGCTCAAAGCATTAAAACCATGAAAAAGGAATTAGAAAATAAAGTTTCGGAGCTAGAAGACACCAATAAAGAATTAAAACTGGCACAAGCCCGCCTTGTTCATTCAGCTAAAATGGTTTCTTTAGGCCAGCTGGTTGCAGGCGTTGCTCATGAACTTAATAACCCCATTGCCGCCATCTACAGTAATATGCAGCACCTGGTTCAGTATATACATGACATTCAAAAAATTTTGGAGGAGTATAAAAAACTGACCGAAAAATTATCTAAAAAGGATTTGAAAAAAATTGAAGATATATGGAAAAAAGAAGATCTTGAATTTGCCATACAGGATTCTTATAAAATTATTGAAAGTACCATTGAGGGTGCACAAAGAACTAAAAATATTGTCGTAGGCCTTAGAAATTTTTCAAGACTGGACGAAGCAGAAAAGAAAACAGTTAATCTTCATGAGGGAATTGAAAGTACCTTGCAATTACTTCATAATGAACTCAAAAATAAAGTTACAGTTCATAAAGAATATGGGGATCTTCCTCAAGTTACCTGTTATGCCGGTGAGCTTAATCAAGTTTTTATGAATCTTTTAACCAATGCTGCTCAAGCTATTTCTAAAAAAGGAGATATTTGGATTACAACCAGTTTTGAAAAAGAAAATATCACCATTAAAATTAAAGATAATGGTTGTGGCATTGATGAAAAATATCTAGAACATGTTTTTGATCCTTTTTTTACAACTAAAGAAGTTGGAACAGGAACGGGATTAGGGCTTTCCATATCTTATACTATTATTAAAAAACACAATGGTGATATTCAAGTTGAATCTAAGAAAGGCGAGGGAACTACCTTTACAATTACTCTTCCTCTCAGTAAAAAAGATATTAGAAGTGCAGCCTAATAAACAAATCACTCTATTCCCGGCCCTGGTATTTTATAACTTTTTTATTTTTGTTTCGCTTGTTATTTCTTATCTTTCTAAGAAACACCCCTTTTTCTTAACTTCATCCAAAGTGATACGATGGGAACATGCAGCCTATGGTCTTCTTTCAGGATTAGCTGTGGTTTTTATTTCCTACATCATAACGCACTTTTTTAAATGGGCGAAAGAATTAGAGAGTGAATTTAAAATACACTTAACCCCTCTCAAACCACCCAGCATTTTTGGCTTATCGGTAGCTAGTTCTTTAGGGGAAGAATTTCTTTTTAGGGGCGCCATTCAGCCCTTGCTTGGAATTTATTGGACCAGCCTTCTTTTTGGACTTTTCCATTTCCCATTTAAAAAAGAGATGATTCCTTGGTCAGTCCTAGCGGTTCTTATGGGACTTCTTTTAGGCTTTTTGTACCAAAAAACAGGCAATCTCGCAGCCCCCATGCTTTGCCATTTTACTATCAACTTCTGCAACCTACTTATTCTACAAAAGTGACTGGCAGGTCAGCATGTGTTATTCAATCAGAAATCTATTTGGTTCATCTGATTCGCTATCTTTACCAAAACCCTGTAAAAGCAAATCTTGTAAAAGATCCCGTTTATTATTCGTTCTCAAGTCTCAATATGTATCAAAATGAGACACTGTCTCAACTTGAGACCCTTATTAAACCAGATCCCTACCTTGAGCCTCTTTCTCAAGAAAAAAGAAAAGACGAAATTCTCAGATTAAGCCGTCTTGACCTCTCAGATAAAGATTATGAAACAATTGGCAAAAAATTGAAAAAACCTTATTTCCAATTTGTTTAAAAAAGACTAAACAATAACCAGATGGGTGGCACTTTTTTGGCCCTTTTCTGCCAGTCACATTTAAGACGACTTTGACAATAGCCTCCTCTCTATAGTAAGGTGCCCGCGATTTAGGCATAGAAGGTATTTATGGGATTAAAAACCTGGCTATTTTTATCCTTTTCTCTGATCGCAGGATTTCTATTTCTTTCATGTAGTCAAGATGGAAAAATCGTTTCTGTTACTAAAAAGGAAAATGTGGGCCTCTCCTCTCAACTTTCTACCAACCAGATTAGGAGAGGATCCGATGTCATCACAAAACCCATTGATGGCACCCCTCCCAACAAACGATTTATCGTTGCGTTTCCGGGATACCTTTCAACATCTGAACAAAAAATCTATACTATTTCTTCACGGGCTGAATTAGGAACCCCTTTGCCTCTGGAAAGTAATTCAACACGTTTTTTAGAAATAACTCCCTCCTCCGATCCCAATTTGTTATTTGTTCTCGTTGAAGAAAATGGGAAAAAATCTATCGGACAACTCAATACCAAAACAAATTTTCTCTACATTTTACTTTCCAATATCGGCAACGTTTCCGATCTAAAATCTTCGGGCGCAAAACTTGGATTTTTAGAGCGCAAACCCAATAACACTCAAAGTCTCAATATCTTCTTCGTTAACGAGCAAGAAGTGAGAAAAAAAGAGTTAAACCAGAATGAAAATATCACTTATCAATTTGGGCCAAAAGGCAGCTTCCTGATTTACACAAAAATAGAAAACAATCAAAGCAGTTTTTTTAAAATGTCTTTAGAAAAAGAAAACTTTGGAGAATCTGTACTTCTCCTCACAAAAGAAGGAGTAACACTTTCTCAAATGATGCTCCATAATAATGAAAATAAAATTTGTTTTGTAGAAAAGAGTGCCTCTTCAAAACTTAAATTCTTAGATCTTACAACACAAGAAGAGGTCTTCATTTTTGAATCAGAAAATATTTATGAGCCCGCTATATCTCCAAATGAAGAGTTTCTTACCTTTTGGAGTGAATCACGCGAAGGACAAAAATTATGGTTATATGAATTTCTCTCTAAAAACCTTGAAGCAATTGCCCCCCTTTCAGTTCCGAGTAAAACTGAAAGCTATTATCGTAAAAGCCGTGTTCACCCAGTTTGGACACCGGATGGCCGAGAAATTGTATTTAGCAACTTTAATAGATGGTACGGACAAATATTAAAGTACGATCTCTTAACAAAGAAAACCACAACACTTACAGATAATATTTTTGTTGATTTTTATAACCCCATCATTTTGGGTGAGGAAAAATTATGAAAAAAATACTGATTCTTTCCCTTATTTTTCTCATCCCTTCTTTCATTTACTCAGAATATGAAAAAAAAGAAGAAGGAACTCTTCGAACAAAGGCTCCAAAAAGAGAGTACTTTGACTCAAAAGAAGAATCTCATGAAGAAGATTCTATTGTCTTAAAAGAACCTTTGTTTGAACAGGAAGATTATACGAGTCTCCTCCAATTTAAACTTGGGCTCTTTAATCCCCAAGGTGGTATCAAAATCGAAAATCAAAGATACCAATATGACTACCCGACCCATGTTCTCAAAACCCTTCTTTTTGAGGGAGGTTGGGACATGACCTTGTTCAAACTCCTAGGACATTGGGGATTAAAAACTCAAGCAGGGTATGCCTTTATTCAAGCCCACGCCGATGAACCCGACACCCTTCACAGGGAGCATCAATTTAACTATTTGAACATCATTCCCGTAGGGGCAAGCCTTACTTATGGATTGCAACTGTGGAAAAAGCAGTGGATCATTCCCTATATTGAAGGTGGAGCTTCTTACTATTTTTATTTCCAACTTGGAAAAACAGATGCAGCTTATACCAATGGCGGCGTTCTTCATCCCCACTGGGTAGGAGGCGTGCGAGTTGCTATTAATAATATTCTCTCAACGCTTCTTTCTACAAAACTTGAAACACCTTATTTTCTGGAAGCAGAATATCGAGAAACCCTCCCAGCCCTTGGAGGAGCGAAGGTTCAATTTTCTCAAAAAACTTACTTTGCAGGAGTTTCCTTGGGAATATAGATTATGAAGTTAAAGTTTTTGCTATTATTTTTCATCATTTTCTTTTCTCGAACACTTTTTGCTTCCACCCAAACATTAACATTAAATGAGGCTGTTGAAAGAGCGCTTGGAGCTCATCCAACGATCGCTTTCGAAAAGGAAAAAACTTATGAACTTAAGTGGAAGGTTGAAGAATCATGGGTCGATTTTTTTCCAAACCTAGCAGTAGGAAGTAGTTATACTGATTTTGAGAATGAAGATTTTCGTAATTGGGGAATACGTCTTCGATACCCACTTTTTGAGGGTGGAAAGGTTTTTTATGAGTACAAAAGAAATAAAGTGGAAGGGAAAGCAGCCGAAGTTCGTGTGGAAATAACAGAGAGAAAGCTCATTCTTAATGTTAAATTAGCGTATGTTAATCTTCTTTTGGAAGAGAAGTTGGTTCAAGCTATCAAGAATCAAAAAGATAATCTCTCAAAACTTTTCTCCATTGCGGAATCTTTATTTGCAGCAGGGAAAGTGCCTAGATCTGATCTCATTCGAATTAAAAGTGAGCTTTTAGAATCAGAAGGGATGATTATTGAAGAAGAGAGAAAAAGAGATTTGGCTCAATCGGTTTTACTCTCTCTCCTCAATATGGTGCAGACAGACGTCATAGAAGTAGATCCTTTTCTTTCCCATGTTTTAGATGAAGTTCTTCCTTTGGAAGAAGCCTTGGAAATAGCTCGCTCCCAAAGACCAGAATTCAGAGAATTTGAATTTAGAGGGCGAGGGCTTAACTTCGACTTAAATGTTGCGAAAGCTGGTTACTGGCCCAAAATTTATATCGATGGCCAGTATGGAGGATCTAATAATCCACTCGATCACATGGGAATGAGAAATCGTTTTGATGGTTTGGATGAGTTTTGGAGTGTGGGTATTAACATTGAAGTTGATTTTTGGAACTGGGGAAAGGCAAGAACCAAACAAAGACAGGGGGAATCGCACCTTCGTCAACTTGGATATGAGAAGAGTCGATTTGTAAATGAACTTTCTTTTGAAGTCAAAGATGCCTATCTTTCATGGCAAGCAGCCAAAAAAAATCTTAATAATGCGCATGAGCTTCTTGATTCTTCTCGCCAAGCTTTTGAACCCCTTTTAGAAGACTATCAAGCTGGTAAAACCGGGAATTCAACCATTTTAGAGACTCAAAATAATGTAACACAGAGTCAAAAAACTTATGAACAGGCTTTTTTTGAAGTGTTTAATACTGAATTTAAACTTGAACAGGCATTAGGATTTGGATATAGAGGGGCATCAAAATGAAAAAAGGAATTTTTTCTTTGTTGGTTTTTTGTGGGCTTTGGACTCTTAGTTCTTGTGGAGGTCCTTCTTCTAGCTTAACACCCCGAGATGTGAATAAGCTGCAGCGGGAAGAAAATACAGCATTGCGAAGTGATGAACTCATTCCTATATTAGGTACCTATAGTGGGGAGCCTCAAAATCGAAATGGGCTTTATCTTCAAAGAGAGGATCGATGGTTTCGATTTGAGCTTATTTTAACAATGCACAATGTAGCCATTGAGGATCCAACAGCTATTGATGCCATTGTTGTTCCCCAGCTAGGGGGAAGTGCGAGGCAGTGGATAGAAGGAACAAATACTTATATTCAATTAGAAGTAGAATCAGCCAGTTATAATCCTCAAACGCAGAAAATTTATCTCAAGTTTAAGGATTCTCCCCTCTCCCTTGAGGGAATTATTGAAGATAATCAAATTTCTGCTAACTGGAATTCTTCTCTTCGGGGCGATATAGCTGGAAAGGTCCTTGTTAAAAAGTAACAGAAGGAGGTATCATGAAAAAATTAAAAATTTTAGTTCTAAGCCTTTTATTGGGGGTTTTTTATGTGAACTCTGCTCTTCTTGCAGCCGATGTTGATTGTGATGTGTGCGGCATGAAGATTGAACAAAAAGGGCGGAATCATATTCTTCTTAAAAATGAGGTAGCCACCCAAAAAACTCTTCATGTTTGTTCTATCCCCTGTCTTCAGAAAGCAAGAAAACATGATTCAAAATATACAAAAATGGAAATGGTCGATTTTAACAATTCAGAAAAATGGATTTCTGGAGAAAAGGCATTTTTTCTCATCAAAAGTAAAAAAATAAAAGCAGCTGTAGGAGAAATGGTGATGCCCCCTTACATAGGAGCCTTCGCTACTAAAAAAGAAGCCAATACTGCGCTTCAAAAATACAATGATGGAACTCTTGTCCAAGGTTTTGAAAATGCGCTAAAAACTCTTGAATAAAGAAGGAGATGACTCATGAAAACTATTCTTTTTGGATTTATTTTAATCTCAGCAATACTCACTGTAGGAAGTTGTGGGCCCATGAATAAGGTAGGAGAATCAAGCGAAAAACGAGTGGTAGGAACTGTTGGGTCTTCTAGTAGTTCAAAAAATAATTTATTTTATGTCTTTACCTCACCCATTGATCCTTCTTCATTAGCTTATACTAGTCCAAAACGAGGAGACAATCTTTACCTGATTCGCTTTGTTCATGCACCTGATCTCCACACCCCTTCTTCTAATGCACAAGTGAGTCATATTACTTACTGGATGCCCGCTATGCCTGAAATGGGTAAGGAAGAAACACAAGGAGTTCGACAAGAAGATGGCTCTTTTAGAGCTACTTTATTTTTCTCAATGCGAGGGCGTTGGGAAGTAACCCTAAAAATCAAAGATGGAGAGATAGAAGACGAGTATGTTTTTGAAACGGAGATTCGTTAACCTTTTCCTATTTCTCGGCATCGTCCTTATCAATACCTCACACGTTCATGGAGCTGCTTGTCATGGCGGTGGAGGGGGACAGAGTATTGTTGTTTTATCCCCAGAACAACACTATCAGTTTGGGGTTGCCACATCTTATGGTATTTTTTCCGGTCAATTTGATCCTTATGGAAATTACACCTCAAACCCACAAGGTGATTCTGCTACCACACTTACAAACATGATAGGTATGGCTTATCGCATGACTGAAAATTCACAAATAAGCTTGAACATCCCAGTTATTTATAAACAACAAACATTTTCTTCACAAAAAAAATACACTCACACAGGAATAGGAGATATACTTTCTGAAATCAAGTACACCCTATGGGATGATTTAGCGTTTTTATCTTATCATCCCCATTTAAGTTTTTATGGAGGATTTCGGCTCCCCTCGGGCACTTCCATTTATAACTCTTCTAATCTCTATGGAACCGATATTGTAGGAGAAGGAACAACGATAGCACATGCTGGAGTAAGCTCCTCTAAAACTTATCATCCTTTTAAACTTAGTTTTGATGGAAGTTTTCTTTATCCATTTTCAAAAAAAGTAACAAAAATAAGAAAAATATCTCTTTCTACTCCCTACACATTGAAAAGTGGCAATCGCATTCAACTTTCAGAAGGTGTGAGTTACTTCTTGAATAAGCATTGGAGTGGAAGCTTAGGCCTCAATCAACTATGGACATTTAAATCGAAAATGAATGCTGAAACTGTTATGGCTTCACGAGCTAGATTATTTACAACCCTGATTGGGATTAATTATGCCTATGATGTTTCTTGGGGAGGAGGGCTTAGCTATGCAACAGCTTTTCCATTCTACCGGTATCTTGCCAATCAACTTCACAGCCAAACCATTTCTTTAGCCATGACATATACGGGTTTCTAATGATATAATATTATTGTATTTAGATTTATCTTTAGTTTTTGTACGTATGAACCGATAGAAGTTAGAGGATAAGACAGAAGTAAAACTATGAAAAGTATGTTTTCTTTAATGATTGTAAGCACTTGGATTCTAAGCATGGTAGTTTTGTGTGGAAGTTATATATGTAAGGACGTAAGTTGCTGTTCTTCTTCGGTCATCCTGAATGTAAATGAAGGATCCCCAATCTTAAGAGCACTTCATTGCAATATGGCTTCCTGCAAAATCTCTACTTCTCAAAACATTCAGACAAAAAAGACTGAAGTTTCTTCTCTGCAAAAAGAGAGGCTTATTTCTAACATTGTCATTTCTACTAGAAAAGATTTAGACTTTCCAGAAAATTCGCTTTCCACATCTTCAGCTAATCAAAGAATTCGAGATGGGTGTTCAACCTATCTTCGACTTCAACATTTCCTTATTTGATACCACCTTACATAGTTATTTTTTAAACCATTCGTCATTGCGAACGAATGTGAAGCAATCTCATCGCTACCGCGATGGGATCACCACGGGCTTACAGCCCTCGTGATGACAGAGAAAAAAGGAGTTTGACATGAAATGGAATGATTGCAAAACAAAATTAGCTCTTCTCACAATATTAATGGGGATGAGTCTATCTTCCAGCATCATAGCCCAAGAAGAGGAACAAACAACACTAAAACTTAAAGATCTCATCAAAGAAGCTCTTCTGCAAAACCCTCTTCAAAAAGCGGCTGAACAGGAAGTTATAAGTCAAAAGGCTATGATAGGGCCCTCTGGAGCCTATGAAGACCCTATGTTTGGATTCGAAGCTAAAAACTACCCTGTCGACACATGGAGCCGTCGCCAAGAAGGTATGACTGGAAATGAAATAAGCCTGAGCCAAAAAATTCCATTTCCTGGAAAGCTTTCTTCTCTTCGAAGAGCAACCACTTTTGAATACGACTCAAAAAAAGAAATGTTTTATCAGAAAAAACTCGAACTTATCAAAAAAGTGAAAATGGCCTATTATGAACTTTCTTTAGCCTATAAAAAACAAGAGGTATTAAGAGAACAAAGAAATCTCATACGCCAACTCATTGTCGTCACTCGAAATAAATATGCAGTTGGTAAAATTCCCCAAGCAGAGCTTCTCAACTTTCAAACAGAAGAGGCTAATTTGATTGATCAACTTTTAGGAGCTGAAAGAGAAATTCAAGCTAAAAAAAGTAATTTAAACTATTCTCTGGGAAGAACAGAAAAGGGGCTTTCTGGAAAACCTGAAGAATTAGTCATAACACCCCTTGATCTTGAAAAACTAACACCAGAAATCATTGCAAATAAAATCCAACAAAAAAACCCCGGCTTGAAAGCTGTACAACACCAAGCAGAGGCTTCAGGTAAAAAGCTAACTTACGCCAAATTAGGATATTTGCCTGATTTTGAATTGATGGCAGCTTATATGTTTAGAGAGCCGAGTCCGGACAATACCCGTGGTGTTGACATGGCCTCTGGGAAGATTAGCCTCACTATTCCACTCTGGGCTTTCAGTAAACAATCAGAACAGATTAAAGGGGCCAGGGCAGAAAAAGCAAAAGCGGATGCTTTATTAGCTGAAGAACAAAATAATTTATTGCGGATGACAAGAACACTCTATTCAGAGCTGAAAGAAACCCATAAAAGACTTGAGCTGTATAAAACAGGAATACTGCCTCTCGCTAAGCAAGCTATTGCTTCAGGAAAATCGGCTTATCTTGCAAACAGACTTGAATATGCAACTTTATTAAATCTCATTCATCATCGATTTCAATCAGAATTTGGTTATAACGAGGCCATAGTCAATTATGAATCAAAGATAGCTGAACTTGAATCTCTCACTGGAGAAACATTATGAAAAAAATTTATATCCCACTTATTCTTATCAGTCTTGTGATTGTTTCTTTTGTGCTTTTTAAAAAATCACAAAAATCTTCTCATGTTCATACTCATGCAAAAGAAATGTCAAAAAAAGATGTTTATTTTTGCCCCATGCACCCAAACATCATTTCAGATAAACCGGGTCAATGCCCTATTTGTCACATGGATCTTCAAAAAGCAGAAAAGAATCAAACCACTCCGGAAGAAAAGGGCAAAAGTGATATGAGTGAAGTCCCTGGAAGAGCTTCTTTCGAGCTCTCACAGGAAAGGCAACAGCTCATTGGCGTAACCACAACTAAAGTAGGCTTTCAAGAACTCACCCAAGAAATTAGAGCAAGCGGTAAAGTTGCCTTTGATCCAGAACTTTTCACA
>CAYJUJ010000029.1:0-10694 GCA_964373325.1 uncultured bacterium | reverse complement strand
CTTTCAAAAGAAAGTTACCAAGAAAAGGAAAAACTATTTTCTCTCTACATTAAAGTCATCAAATCGATGCTTCAAAATGAACGTGGAGAAATAGTTCACAACCTTTCCCGTGATCTTGTTTTAAAACAATATGAACTTTGGAGTGATCTTGATCTTGATAAAGAAATTGGCAAACATTACATTGAAGCTACTTATTTGACTCATAGAATGCTTTATGGTGAGCGTCAGGGTGAAGAAGTTCTTCTTAAGGAAAATCTCCATTCTCTCTTAGAAGATATTGAAAAAATGTATCACACGTTTTCAGAAATTCATTATTATCAGCATGTTCCTATTATTAGTACAGAGTCTGCAACGCTTTTTATAGCAAATTACTACAAGCTTTTAGATCATATATTTACAGTTTTTAAAAACAAAAAACAAAAAAGAATTTTAAAAGAAGATCTTGTAAAATTATTTGAACTTCTTCAAACGCATGTTCAGGGAAAAGCAAGTGTATTTGTAGAGGGCCTTTTTAAGCTTAAAATGCAAATTTGTGGAGGTAATGCACAGATATTAACAGATCATGAAGTGAGGAAACTTCACGTGCTCATTAATAATGTTAATTTAGCCTATGAATTGGCTACAAGAGTTTTTGAAGAGGGTCAAACAAATATTACTCAAGGTGAACTTTTACGTTGGATTCAACTGAATAGACATACTTTTAGTAGTCAAAAAATAGTTGATGCCTATCAGAAAATGGAAGAAAGCTTTCCGCGCATTCTTCATTATTGGAAAACCCCTCTTGATGTCCAAAATGATATTTCAAAATATCATTTTATTTTTTCTCAAGTCGTTCTTTCTATAACAGATCATATTTTAGTTTCTTATGATACTGATCTGAGTCATGTAAAAGAGCTGAGTGAAGAGGAACTCGTCGCTCTTACGAAAACTTTACACCTTCTAGTAAAAGGTTTTTTTCTTCTCATCTCAGACCCAATTATTACAGAGACAAGCTCTGAACTTGAGCCAGATAAGCTCAAGCTTTTTTCAAAAGCATTAGGGTTTATAACAGATCGATTTTTTCAAAGTAGCAATAGTAATGGTCGGTTAGATCGGTATGAAGTTGTCGAAGCTATTAGTTTTTTATTTGAAAATAGAAGGTTGGCAAGAACCTTTTTTGAAAGGAATCAAATACTTGATTCTGTAAGTACCTCTCTTATTTTAAGTGATTTTCCGAGAAGTGCACATCCACTTTCAGATGAGGCACGCGAAGAATATCTAACAAAAATATTGAAAGCTTTTGAAAAAACGTTAGCAGACCAGATTTCATTTAAAGATACGGAGACTATTTATTTTATAATTCGACTTATTGAGAGTATTTTTTCAAAGTACGACGAAAACATGGATGGAGTTTTAGATAAAACTGAAGTGGATCTTTTCTATAGTGATTTTGAACCTTTCTTTGGTAAGCTTATGGAAGCAAAGATTGAGGAAGGAAAGGCAAAGCTTTGGTTTTGGCAACGGTGGGGTGCTGAGGATAATGGAACACTCAAAAGAAAGTTTTTTAATTATGCAATGTATTTCGGTGAAATGACAACAAACCATGAAGATCTTAGCAAGTTAAAAGGAAAAACAATTCAAACGACCCGTCTTCTTTTGGTGGATTTAGTTGCTCGTTTACTCAAAGACAGCCAATTTATTAAATAATAGAGTGAATGGGTGAGTGATGGGACTTGAACCCACGGCCACAGGAATCACAATCCTGTGCTCTACCAACTGAGCTACACTCACCATGTTAATAATTTCAATTACTTAGCTTATATGCTTTTTTGCGTCAACGTCAATTGTGACAAAATTGTGACAATACTTTTCTCTAAGTGAGTTCAAATTGTCTATTCCAACCCTTAAAGTATCCGTATTATGATGGGCATAATTCTTTACCATTGAAAGAGTTTTCCATCGACCTAATGCTTGAATGGTATAGAGATCAACCCCTGCCTGAACTAATCTAGTTGCAAAAGTATGTCTTAGGTCATGAATGGTAGGTGTAACTGAGAAAGGGACCATTACCACTCTATGATGTCCAATTCAATTGAGATAGAAAATTACTGATTCTATGAATCATTTCTGAAACCGAAGGCAACTTAAGATTTGAATATCTACGAAGCCTGTGCTGCTCAAGAATTTCAATAAAATCCTTATCTTTAAAAATTTTATTCCATCTTTCTGGATTTAGCGTCGTTTTACGTTTTTTAAAACACCGTAAAATGGCTTCTTTAGTTTTGTCAGCATCAAGTTTTGCCTCTATAAGCATCCACATATCAATGAAGTCCTTAAGCCTGGTGTTGCCTGTTTCAAATCTATCTACAGTTTCTAGTTTTTCAGCAAATATAAATTCTGGTGGATAAACATTTAAAGATAGTGATGTATCCTCACCTATTAAAAAAATATCTCGAACTGCAACACCTATTTCTGAAACATCATCACCTGCACACACATCAACTCTTAAAACATGAGAGTGGGGTTTTTTAAAAAATCTCCAATCCATAGAATAGCGATCACCCCCATAAGGAGTTTCTCTTTGCATGGGTGTTTTTCGGATATTAAAAAATTCGAATCCATCAGAAAGGTCAATTTGTGCTAACTTTGAAAAATAATTTTCTATTGACGACATGGGAAACAATTTCGCTAATAAATCAATATCAACAGTAAATCTAGGTTGGACCATGTGTTTCGAATAAAGTCTTAAAAGAAGGCTACCTCCCTTCCAGACAAATTGCTGTCCCTCTTTTGTTGAAGCAAGACGTGCTAAAAAACGCTCTTGAGCAAGCAATAATTGAACTTGAGAAATATTCAAATTTAATTTTATACCTGCTTTAATGACTTTTTCTGAAAGTACATGCTCACTCCATTTCATTAAAACCATGCCTCCAATAACAATTCTACTTTATTTTTTACCCGAAATGGTAAGGCTAATTTTTTAATTTTTGAAAAGCTCAGAGATATTCCTCTAACTTGAGCGGCTCGTATAATTTCAAGTATACTTGAAAGTGGCTCATTACAACGCAATAAATCAATAATCGTTCTTTCGATAGATGTCACTGGAAGCCCTCTTACATTTATTACGTATTTTTTATAGAGATTTTTTTTAACTCGATAAAGTTTTACATCTTTCAGCGCTCTTTTTGGAACATTTTCTTTGGGTACAATAATATCAATTTTATCTGGTAATTCTTCTGTTAAATCATAGATACGCAGTGCCGTTTTAAGCCCAATGACGCCATAGGGGATAATAGTCATTATTTCTTTTAATGTAGATTCAAAGTCAATCGTCTTTGTTTCTACAAAACGATATACGCCGTAGGATACCCTCTCAATAAAAGCTTTTTTTACATAATGAGCCAGTAACTGGCGAGAAACGCCAACTTTTTTGGCTTGAGCTACTGTGAATACTGCTTTAACTTTTTTTCTTAAACTTTGTATCTTCATTTTACATTTAGGATCTATATTAACATATTAGATCCTAAATGTAAAATTATTTAATCTCCTGTTAATTAAGAGTTGGAAGACGATAATTTACTTTTTTGGAAGAAAAACCATTTTTAAGCCCCTCGTATTTATAGAATTCTCCATTGGTTCTTTTTTTTTCGGCTTGGTTTTTAATGGCAATCTCTTCAGCTAAAAGTTTTATCATTTGAGCCTGATTTCTTTGAAGCTGAGAAAGTGGAAACATTTAACAAACAGTTTCATGAAAGAAGAACAAAAAATGCAGAAGAAAATTTATATGATGTTAGTTTTGGAGAGTATTGTGAGCCTAAAAAGATAAATTGATGGAAATGATTTTTTATATAAAAAAGCCCAGCTTTTAACTGGGCTTTTTTAACGTAGCACCCTTTACAAAAGAAAGGGTTTTTTAGACGCTGGGGGTCTTGAGTACTTCTATGGCTCTTGTTACGTTAGAGGGGACAACAATCAAGGAGCAGCTTTTTGCATCCCACCTGGCAGCATAAGCAGATTCAATATTTACATCTGCTGAAGCAAGGCACAGGCTCATAGCATGTGCAGCACCAGGTTTGTTTACAAGAGAGACTCTGACGATGGCCCTTTCAACAGCGGCCCAGCCAAATGTAGACACTGCTTTTAAAGCTTTTGCATTATCACTTGTGATGATATGGATCCATGCTTTATCAGCTGCTGTGGATACGGATAATGCTAATATATTTATACCTTTTCCTGTTATCGCTTCTGTTAGAGAGGCGAGAATACCTACTTCATTTGGGGTTGTGACAAGAATTTCTTTTAATGCTTCTACACCTTTGACTACTGAGATTACAGATTTTTTTACTACTTTTTTTACCTTTGCCATAGTTTTTCTCCTTTTAAAAAATCTTTTCCGTTAATTATATATATATGAAGAGAATTAAAATGTGACATGCTTGATCTCAAAGTCAAAGACAAAAGGAGTTTTTATTTAAAAATTTTTGTTTTTAGGGAAATGATTCCCGAAAATTTTTTTATTTTATTTTTATCCAGTATAAATTTGACCCATACCGGAAGAAAGGTTACCATTAAGGAGTGTTGTGGTTCTCGTAAGTCTTTAATAAAAATCAAGGTGATGAAGAAGTAAAATGGTCTTAAAAACATGGTCTTCTGTGAGCTATGGGCTCATAGGGGCGGTAGGGCTTATGCAAATCATGCCGAAAACAGGACGTGAAGTTGCTAATCGTCTTAAATGGTCTAGCTATTCTCGCCACGATTTATTTGATCCTATTAAAAATATTCGATTAGGTGTTTATTATCTGAAAAAGGCTAAACTGAAATTTAAGAATAAAAAAATGCTTTATCTGACAGCCTATTATTTAGGACCATCGCGGCTTGTATCTCTTCAACAAGAAAACCCTTCAGCTTTGAGGTATTTCTATGCAAAGCGTGTGTTAAGAGTTTTTAATGACTTAAAAGCAAGAAAAATCCTATTAGCCAGTAATAAAAAAGGGAAATGATTTCCGAGAAACTTCATCATCAAAAATAAAAAAATAGAAAAAAGTGAAAGTTTTTCAAAAATCTATCATCTTTTTGACGGTTTTAGGGGGCATGTTACCATTTCACATAATTAGCAATATTGCCGATTATGTGAAATGGATAGAAAACGATAGAGTGCTTAAAAATACTGGTCAAAAAATTTTCACAAATACAGTTTTTTTTAGTTAGAACAGTTATCTTTGCTCCACAGCCTGATTTTTAATTCCAGCATTTCCCGTTAATTTATTAGGTGTCAGGCTCCCATTAAAAGTTGCACTGCCGGCTCTCTAAAATGACTGGCATTTTGGAGAGACATGTGGTTATAATATAAATATGAAGCTAAGTATTGAAAACTCTTGGTGGAATAAAGGTGGCCTTTGGCAAGATTCTGACCTTACAAAGGTCAAAAACTCGCCTTTGAACTATCATCCCAGACCATTTGCGCCTGACCTTTGTAATGAAAAAGCCGTTTTAACTTTGAGGGGCCCTCGGCGAGTGGGAAAGACTGTTTCGTTAAAACTGCTCGTCGCCGAGCTTATTGAACAAGAGGGATGGGAGGGAAAAGACATTGTTTGGACATCCTTTGATACCTTTAGAAGATTAGATCAAGTTGAGGAACATGTGGTTGGAATTGTTGAGAAATTTTCTCCTAAACTTTTATTAGTGGATGAAGTTACAGCTGTTACAGGCTGGCAACGCGGGATTAAAAAGTTAAGAGACAACGGTATACTGGCTTCACAGTGTATCATTCTTACCGGAAGCTCAGCTTATGATTTGAAAGCGGGAGCGGAGAGAATGGCTGGGCGTCGTGGCGATGTTGAAAATCCAGATCGAGTTTTGCTTCCCATGGGTTATCAAAATTTTTGTGCACAGCTTGAAAAAAATAAAATTGTTTTGTCTTCAGAAGAAGCAGTTCGATTTTATCTTCAGGTGGGTGGCTTTCCATTTAGAATAGAAAAATTTATGGAAACCTATTCAACTCCTTGGGATCCAATGAGTGGATTACAAGTTTTTGATGACGTCTTTTTTTACGAATTTATTCGACGCAAATTAGATCGATCCATTGCCTTAGAAATTCTAGGGAGACTCAGTGTGATTCAATGTTCAGCAACAAGCTATCATGCATTTAATAAGCCTTTGGCTCTTGCAAAAGAAACTGCTCGAAAATATTTGGATGCATTAGGCGATGCTTTTTTGCTAGCTACAATTTATTCTTATGATACCGCAAGAGGACGGGTATCGCCAAAGAAAGATAAAAAGTTTTGCTGGATAGATCCAGCATTGGGTTTTTTGGCTGCGAAATTAAATCAGGGAGAGGTTTCAGAGGAATCTTCCAGGGCAGAATGGGCTGTTGGAACAGAACTAATGAGACGTTATGAGACAAGGAGTTGGGAGGGGTTATCAGCGCCTCGAAATGTGTTTACTTGGAAAAGCTCAGGAGGACATGAAATAGATTACTTGATCATTAATAAAAGCAAAAAAATTCAGTTTCCTGTAGAGGTAAAATATAAACATTCTATTTCTGATTGGGATTTTCAAGTTATGGAACGCGTTTTTGGGTGCGGGTGGATAGTGACGCCCAATATCCAGAAAACAAGACCCATGACCCAGGCCATGTCTTTAGACAAGTTTTTTACATTTAGGTGTTAGGCTCCCATTAAATAGGCGAATTTGTAGCATTATTTTTAGTTAGAGCAGTTCATTGGCCCATAATTTTTTTAAAAAAGTCTCCCAAAATAGATAGCTTATGCCGTCTTGTTTCCTATTGATCTTGTCTTGAGACACAACAATATAAGTCGAACAATAACCTTCTTCTCGAAGCACCTTGAGGTTTTTAGCATCTCTATTACTTACTTTTTTTTTCGCCTTGACCTCAATGGCAACTTTATTTCCAAGAATAAAATCAACTTCATGATGGTTGATAGAACGCCAAAAAAATAATGGCAAATCAGATTTTGAATAACTCTGCCAGGCTTTGAGTTCCATAAAAATAAAATTCTCAAAACATTTTCCAAAAATATCTGTATCATGGGGTATTTCATTCAAGTTAAGGAGACGATTTCTATCTCCAACATCAAAGAAATAAAATTTAGCTGTTTGAATGGCCTTTCTTTTTTTGCTTTCTAACCAAGGCTCGAGAAGAAATCCGACCAGGGTGTCTTGTAAAGCCTCAAAATAGTTTTTTACGGTAGAGGGAGAAAGTTGAGCATCATTAGCGACTTGGTTGAAATTAAGAAGTTCTCCTGAACAGAGTGCAGCCGTTTTTAAGAAACGGGCAAAGTGAGGAAGATTTCGAGCTACTTGCTCGGCTAAAATTTCTTCTTTCAAATAGGTGTCAATATAACTATTTAGATATTCTCGTTTATCTGGTATTTTTTGAATTTCCGGCAAGCCTCCCCATAAAAGGAAATGGTCAAGATTAAATTGTGGAATTTCCTTTGAGGTGAGAGGATAGAGGTGTTCGAGTCTTGCGCGACCGGCCAAAAGATTAGCTTGACCCCGTTTTAGTTTTCCAGCGCTGCTACCCGTCAAAAGAAAACGAATCCCTTTTTCTTCTATCAGGCGATGAATCTCGTCAAGAAGTATAGGAAGTTTCTGAACTTCATCAATAACAATGAGTTTTTTTTGAGAGGTATCAATCATTTCTTCAAGAAGAGAGGGATTTTCCGCCAGCCGCAAGAAAATGTTGGATTTTAAAAGATCAATCACACAAGCTGTATCTTTTAAGTGTTTACGAATCAGAAAGCTTTTTCCAGATCCACGAGGTCCAAAGAGGAAACAGCTTGAATGTTTGGTGGTTTTCTTAAGATCCAGTATTCTTGCAAAGATGATATGAGGGGTTGAGCCCATTGCACTATTGTATATGAAGATGTTGTTTATTGCAAATAAACAACATTATAAAGTCTGGCATTTTCTTCACTGTTATGGGAGCGTAACAACTGGTTCAAGGTAAATCAGGGCATATTTTAATTGCAGAATGATACTCGATAAACTTTTTGGCTTTGAGGTCCAATAAACGGGGAACGGTTGTCACTCCGATTTGACTATTATGCAATTTAAATGCATAATAGTCGTATGTATTTAAGGCGAAGCTTAGAAGCAACTATAAAAGAGGCCAGTCTACAGTTCCCTGTGGTCCTTGTTACAGGACCACGCCAGGTAGGTAAAACTACACTTCTTCAAAAACTATGCTCTAAAAATAGATGTTATGTGACTTTAGATGGTTGGGAAAATAGACAACTGGCCAATTCAGATCCCAAGCTATTCTTAGAGCAATATCCACCTCCTGTTATCATTGATGAGGTTCAATATGCACCTCAACTTTTCTCTCATATTAAATTATGGGTAGATCAAGAGAAAAAGCCCTCTTTGTTTTGGCTCAGTGGTTCTCAACGGTTTCCTTTAATGAAAGATTTATCGGAAAGTCTTTCAGGGAGGGTGGCCATTTTAAAACTGCTAGGCCTGTCCTTATCTGAAATTCATCAAACAAAAAGAATATCTCTTAAAACACCCTGGACACCTTTTCATTCACTTAAAATGCCATCTCCTATACCATCTTTTAAACAATTATCGCAGTATATTTTTCAGGGAGGTTTTCCGAAGCTCTATAGCACAAAACAACATGTTCGCGAGGAGATCTATTTCTCATCTTACATTCAAACATACCTAGAAAGAGATGTGAGAGACCTCGCTCATATTGGAGATTTGAGAGATTTCGAACGATTCGTTCGGATCTGTGCAGCAAGAACTGGACAGTTTTTAAATATTACAGATATGGCAAGAGATGTTGGGGTTTCCCCCAATACAGCAAAGAGCTGGCTTTCTATTCTTCAGGCTAGTTTTCAAGTTTACCTCTTAGAGCCCTATTATAAAAATATAACTAAACGAATGATTAAGACTCCAAAACTTTATTTTTTAGATACCGGGCTTTTGGCGTATTTAACGGGATGGAAAACGCCTGAAACGATCATGTCAGGAGCAATGGCAGGTGCTTTTTTTGAAACGTATGTGGTGTCAGAAATCTTAAAAAGTTGGTGGGGAAGAGGTATGGAAGCGCCGATATGGTATTGGCGTTCCAAAGATAAGGAAGAAATTGATCTATTGATGGATATAGATGGAAGTCTCTATCCCATTGAGATTAAATTAACTGCGACTCCTACTTTTTCCCATATTTCGACATTGCAAAAATTAATGATGACTACGAAAACAAAAAAAGGATTTCTAATTTGTTTGTCTCATAAAAGACTTCCTCTGACTGCTTCTATAGATATCATCCCTTGGTCAGATATTTATTAATCTACCTTTACCAGCATGGACCCCTTTTTATAGCCCAGTGTAATATATTCCCTGGACCAGTTTTAAGGGGTCAGGTCAAGAGTCATAAGCTCCCAAAAAGGTAGAAAAACGATTTTTGTAGATTCTAGTGACAACTGATGTTTAAAATTTTTAGTAATAATATAAAATGAACGAGGTTGGTATTTTTTAATAAAATTTTTACTACTTTGGGACAGGATCGGTTTTTTGAAATTTTGATACTTTACTTCTAAGGGAAGAATTTTGTGACCCTGATTTATTATAAAATCAACTTCAGCTCCATCTTTTGACCTCCAGAAATGAAGCGTTGCTCCTTGATATCTCAACTTTTCTTTCAGTATTTGAAAAATGAAATTTTGAAAAAGAAAACCATATTCTTCCTGATTTAAAATTTGACCAAATACCCCTCTCGCATAATTTCGAAATCCAAGATCTATAAAATAGATCATCGGAGCTTTAGTAATTTCCTTTCTTAAATTTTTAAAATACGGAGAAATTTTTTCAATGAGGAAAGTTTTTTGAGCATATTGCATATATTTTTTAACTGTAATTTGAGAAAGGTCAATGGTATTAGAAATTTCTAAAATATTCATAAGACAACCGATTTGAGAAGAAAGAATTCTAATAAGTGAAATAAAAGAATCAGTTTTTTCAACTTTAAGCAAATAAGAGATATCTTTTTCTAAATAACTCTTATAAATTTCATCAATGATTTTTATTTTCTCAATCAATTGTGCTTCCACAATGACACGGGGATAACCACCGAAATTGAGATATTCGTTCAAAAGCTCTAAAGTTTTATCAGGGTGTAATGAGAAAAAACTGTGTAAGTTTTTTTCGTAACGGTATTCTGTTTTGTAATGAGAGAATTCTTCAAAAGAAATAGGTGATATCTCAAAGAGCCTTTTTCTTCCCATGAGCGATTCGTGAATTTTTTCTTTGAGTTCAAGGCTTCCGGATCCACTCACAATCAGTTTATATGGCAGATCCATATCCCAGAGGCCTTTAAGAAAAAGACCTGCATTCTCTTTGCGTTGGATCTCATCAATAAAGACATACCCTGTTGGCCCGATTTCTAATTTAACTTTTTGGAGAAGGGCGGACTGTGATTGAAAAAAAGATCTGTCCTGTTCCCAATCCAAACTAAGAAATACTGTTTTTTCCCCTAGATTATTCAGTTTTCGACGCAAGGTCTCCATAATAGTGGTTTTTCCTACCTGCCTCGGACCGGTAAGTAGCGAGATTTCCTTCTCTTTTAAGTGAGAAGCTATCTCTACTTCAATCTTTCTTTTAATCATAGTTATATTTTAGTACGAGAATTTATATAGTCAATTTATATTTAAGACATTCTGTCACAACTACCTTAAACTTCAAGTGTTGTG
>CAYJUJ010000028.1:0-10869 GCA_964373325.1 uncultured bacterium | reverse complement strand
TTAAGATTTATGATAAGTGATGGAAGTGATGGCAAATTTTACAAAATTTGATATAGACAACCCAATTCCATGAACAAAATATTAAAATTCCTTTTTGATTTTTTTGCCTCTCTCAAACTAGCTGTCATAGTACTGCTCTCATTAGCAGTTGTACTTATTGTTGGAAGCATCTTTGAATCAAAGTTTGGAACTGAAGTAGCACAGTTTTTAATTTACAAAACTACATGGTTTTCTCTATTACTAGTTTTTCTAGGGATCAACGTTGCCTGTGCAGCTCTCTCCCGCTATCCATGGCAAAAAAAACATATTGGTTTTGTCACAGTTCACTGTGGCATTATCATTCTCCTTCTTGGTTCTTTAACTACCCAAAAGTTGGGCATTGATGGATCCATGCCTGTGAACGAGGGCTCTCAAGAATCAAATATTTTACTCAACGAAAAAACTCTTCAAGTTAAAAATTTAACAACAAATGAAACTAAAATAGTCCCTCTTCCTTTTGGGCCGTTTCCAAAAACCGGGAAAAATATATTTCACCTTGAACTTGATAAAGAAACATCTTTAGAAATAAATCGGTACTACCCTCATGCTTATGTAAAAGAAAGAATCACTGAAACCAAAGAAGGACCTAGCGCTATTCAATTTCAAATTTTCAATGATCAAATGAATATGAGCGAATGGATTGTGCCTCAAAACAAGGATTCCCTCAATTTGGGCCCTGCAAAAGTAGAGTCGACTATTCTTAAAACAGAAAAAGAAATAAAAGATTTTTTAGGGAGGCCAGGCCATTTGAGGGACAGCTATTTTTTAGGCAAATTAACTCTTACCCTCTTTCACCCTCACCCTGACCCAAGGGAGAGGGAAATTATATGGGCTCTTAAACTAGAACAAAAGCATCTTCGTCGATGGATTAAAATAGAAAACACACCTTTTGAAATTAATATTTCCAGATTTCTTCCTCATGCTATTGTGGAAGCAGGTGTTCTCACAAACAAATCTAAAAACCCTGTTAATCCAGCCCTTGAATTTCAAATAAGAGGGGGAGAAGGTATAGAAAAACACACTGTTTTTTCAAACTTTCCAGATTTTCCAACTATTCATGGAAAAAAAGAATCGGGAAATCATGTAAAAGCACATTATGAATTTGAACAAGATAAAAATGCAAAACTCATTTTAGCTCTGGCTGAGTCTAAAAAAATTTATTATAAAGTTCTTTCTTCCTCTGGTAACACAACTCAAAAAGGAGTTTTAATACCACAGAAAACTTACCCCTTAGGATGGATGAATTTAAAGTTAAAAATTTCTCAATTTCTACCTCACTCTGAAAAAACAAGGTATTTTGAGCAAGTAGAAGTCGCTCCCAATGAAAGCGGCCCGCCTTCTGCTGTAGAAGTACATGTAACTCATAATACTCAAACAAAAAAAGCGTGGCTTGGATTGGGGGATGACTTAAAATTAGAGAACTTTCAAATTTCATATTTACCCAAAACAATTCCTCTTCCCTTTGCCATTGAGCTTAATAAATTTGAACTTGGTTTTGATCCAGGAACCGAAAATCCAGCAAGCTTTAAAAGTTATGTAACCATCAAAGATCCTTCCAACAATCTTCATGATAAAAAAGAAATTTATATGAATAACCCCTTAAATCATAAAGGCTTTACATTTTACCAAGCAAGCTATCAAATGGGATCGATGTTCCCTACTATTTCTATTTTCTCGGTTAATGATGACCCAGGGCGTTTCTTGAAATATTTAGGAACACTCTGTATTGTCATTGGAATTATTCTTATGTTCTATTTTAAGAGGATTCTTCGTCGTAATGATAAAATTTAAAAATATAAAAATAAAATACTGGATTCCAGCTTTCGCTGGAATGACAATGCTTGCTTTCGCTCATAATCCAAAGACAGATTTTAATTGGAGTGCCCTAGAAACACTTGCCGTTCAATCAAGGGGGAGAGTCAAACCCTTTGATACATTAGCTCGGGAAACTGTTCAATTCATCACAGGAAAAACCAATTTTCAAAAATTTCATCCAATCGATCTTCTTTTTTCTTGGATGAACGATCCCAATTATTGGCGTGAATATAACCTTATTCTTATTAATAACCATGATTTCAAAAAAATGCTCGATTTGGAAATTCGCAAAAAATACTTTTCTGTCAAAGAGCTTTTATCTCATACAAAGCTTATTTCATTCTTAGAAGATGTTCATGGTAAAAGAGAGAATAAGCAAAAAATGAACTCTCTTGAAGAAGAGGGAGAAAAAGTTTTTGACCGGATTTCGCTTTTTCAAGGAATAGCTGAAGGCAGTGTTATAGCCCTTTTACCTTCGGCTTCAAACCAAGATGCCCCATGGTTGACTCTCTCTCAATTGCAACAAGAAACTGGACCCCAAATCCAAAACATTCTTTTATTGTTTTCTAAGATGCTAGCTGCCCATGCTGAGAGTGATTTTAAAAGTTTTGAGAAAAATACACTAGCGCTGAAAGAGGGAATAAGAAAGATGGATCCCAGCCTTCGCTGGGATGACAGAGGAACAAGACCGAGGATGACAGAAGAGATGATGACGAGGGAGGTGCATTATAATCATCTTCACCCTTTTCAAAAGGCATGGATTCTTTATGTTTTAAGCTTTTTTCTTCTTTTACTATCCCTCACTTTAACAAAAGGATCAAAAATAGCTTATGTCGGTGGTCTTTTTACTTGCGGAGTCGCTTTCCTCATTCATGCCTATGGTTTTATATTGCGTTGCTTTATTGCGGGGCGCCCTCCTGTCACCAATATGTATGAATCTATCATTTGGGTGGCATGGGGCAGTATTCTTTTTGGACTTATCTTAGAACTCATTTATAGAAAAAAAATCATTCTTCTTGCTTCAACAGTTTTTGCTGTTATAGCACTTATTTTAGCTGATCAATTGCCAGCCATTTTAGATTCTGGAATTCACCCACTTGTCCCTGTACTTCGAGATAATTTTTGGCTTACTATTCATGTTCTGACCATTACTTCAAGTTATGCTGCTTTTGCAGTAGCCTTTGTTGTTGGAAATATCACCCTCGGCTTGTACATTTTTTCTAAAAATTCTCCTCATATTCAGGAACAAACAAAATTTGTGTATAAAGCCGTTCAAATTGGAGTTTTACTTTTAGCGGCAGGAACTATTCTAGGGGGTGTTTGGGCTGATTACGCATGGGGGCGATTTTGGGGCTGGGATCCAAAAGAGGTCTGGGCCCTCATAGCTCTTCTTTTCTACCTTGCAACACTGCACGGTCGATTTTCTGGATGGCTTAAAGACTTTGGTTTTGTAGTTGCATCAACTCTTAGCTTTCTTGGAGTTCTTATGGCCTGGTATGGCGTTAACTTTATTTTAGGCGTTGGCCTTCACAGCTATGGCTTTGGAGCCGGGGGGTTAGGATATGTTGCAAGCTTTGTAGGGCTTCAACTCCTTTATATTTTAGTTGCTGTTTATAAACAGCATTCCAAAATTTCTCTAGCCAACTAAAAAATACAGTGTTAATAAAAAAATACCTTCGCTGGAGTTTATCCTGAGGCACAGCCGAAGGACCCGCGTTTCAGGATGACAAAAGGAACGCTCAGGATGACAGAGTGGAGAAAGTGAAAAATCCTTTGCATTACCAAAGTGGATTTGGGAATGAATTTGCATCAGAGGCTAAAGAGGGTGCTTTACCTCAAAGGCAAAACTCACCACAAAAAGTTCCTCATGGCCTTTATGCAGAACAATTAAGTGGTACTGCTTTCACAGTATCTAGATCACAAAATAAAAGAACATGGTTTTATCGCACCCGTCCATCAGTGCTTCATAAACCATTTAAACCAAAAGATAGAAAATTAATAAAAAGTACTCCATTCAATGAGGTACAAGCAACACCCAATCAACTCCGCTGGGATCCACTTCCTATTCCAAAAGAGCCGACTGATTTTGTCGATGGCCTTATAACTATTGCTGGTAATGGCGGTCTTCATGAACAAACAGGATGTGCCGTACACCTTTATGCCATCAATAAATCCATGGATGGATGTTATCTCTACAATGCAGATGGTGATTTTCTTATCGTTCCACAAGAAGGAAAACTTCTTATTCAAACTGAATTTGGTTTGATTGATATTGCCCCTGGTGAAATAGCCGTTATTCAGCGAGGCATGAAATTTCAAGTTAAATTGTTGGAAAAAAAAGCACGCGGCTATATTTGTGAAAACTATGGGGCTCATTTTCGATTACCAGATTTAGGCCCTATTGGGGCTAATGGCCTGGCTTCCCCTAGAGATTTTTTAACTCCTACCGCGCACTATGAAGAACAAAAGGGATCTTTTGAGCTCGTCACTAAATTTCAAGGTGGTCTTTGGTCTGCTGAAATAGAACACTCTCCTTTTGATGTTGTTGCCTGGCATGGAAATTATGTACCGTATAAATATAATCTTAAATATTTTCAGGCCATTAACACCGTTACTTTTGACCATTGTGATCCTTCTATTTTTACAGTTTTGACTTCTCCTTCATCTTCGGAAGGAGTTGCTAATGTTGATTTTGTGATATTTCCAGAAAGATGGATGGTTGCAGAACATACTTTTCGTCCTCCCTACTATCATAGAAATTTTATGAGTGAATACATGGGGATTATTTATGGAGTGTATGACGCTAAGGAAGAAGGGTTTAAACCAGGGGGTGGAAGCCTTCATAACTCAATGTCAGCCCATGGACCAGATAGCGCTACTTATAAAAAAGCAATCAAGGAAAAACTAAAGCCACATTATTTGAGAAATACTCTTTCTTTTATGTTTGAAAGTCGCCACGTATTTTGTCCAACCTCTTGGGCACTTAAAACAAAACTACTCCAAAAAGATTATTACAAATGTTGGCAGATTTAATGTTGTTGCAATGGATATAAGTGGTAAGCCCTTGCCACTTACCTCTTATCACTTGACCCTTATACCCTTAGGTTGGGGTAATTCAAAAAGAGCATCGCCGGAAGCTCTTGTGTAAAAAACTCCTCCACAACGCCCTACAACATCAAGAAATGGAGGATAAATAAGTCCATCTTTTAAAACTTTTTCTGCTATATGAAATAAAAGCACCTCACAAATAGCGATATTCCCAGACCCCTTCCCTTCTCCAAAAGAAATCATCTGCTTTAATCGACACTCCATTTGAAAAGGAGACTCTTTGACTCTTTTAGGTTTGACAATGTGAGAAGGAATGGGGGTTAAGCCTGATTTTTCAAACTCAGAAACTTCCGGCGGCCACTCAGCTGAAGTAATGTTTACTTGTTTTACCATTGAATAAGTAACGGCTTGAATCACACATTCTTTTGTTGCCATTAAATTATGATAAGTGTCTTTCAAAGTTCCATCCCTTGTTCTTCTTGCTGGACAAAAAGCAACCATCGGGGGATTAGAACCAAAGGCATTAAAAAATGAAAAAGGAGCTAAATTATTAATTCCATCTTTAGAAAGAGTAGATACTAGTGCAATAGGGCGAGGGCTCACCCCTCCAACCAATAAAGCTAAAGCATCTTGAGGAGAGAGATCCGAGGACTTAATGTGTCGAAATTTTTTGTCACTCATAATATTAGATTCCTGCTTTCGCAGGAATGACAGAGGAAAGAGAATAGTGAGGGGTGTTTTTAACAATTTTATTTGTTAGTTTTCCTAAACCTGTTACCTCTAGTTCAATAACATCCCCAACTTTCAGCCAAACTGGGGTAAACGTCTTTCCTTTTTGTTTCGCTTCCATGGTCCAAGTTCCATTAAGTTCCATGTAGCATCCTGTTCCAACAGTGCCCGAACCAATGACATCTCCTGGTAGTATTTCAGTTCCATAAGAAACTCTTTCAATAATTTGTGCAAAAGTCCACGTCATATCTTTCATATTTCCTTTGGAAACGAGCTTTCCATTATGATGGGCTGTCATTTCTAGATCATACTTATTCCCAAAATCAGTTTTGATTTTATACTTTTCAAGTTCGTCAGGTGTTACAAGCCAAGGACCAAGTGCTGTTGCAAAATCCTTCCCCTTAGCAGGCCCTAAATTAAGCTTCATTTCTTCCCGCTGTAAACGCCTCGCTGAAAAATCATTCATAATTGTGAATCCTGCTACATAAGAATCTGCCTCTTTAACTCGAATATTTTTGCCAGGCTTTCCAATAACAATGGCTACCTCTAACTCAAAATCAAGTTCTTCCAAATGATCCGCTTCAACAAGAACATCCCCCTCTCCGATAATGGCATGATGATTCGTATAATAAAAAATAGGAAACTGATCGAACTCTGGAATCATGGGAAGCCCTCTACTTTTTCGGGCAGCTTCTACATGCTGCCTAAAGGCATAGGCATCACGGCAAGAAGTAGGATGGGGAATCGGGGAAAGAAGTTTCCTAGGAGATCCTTCGCCTAACGGCTCAGGATGACAGAGGGACGGCTTAGGATGACCTTTAACTAAAAAATCAATCATGCTGAGACTTCCAATATCTTGAACCTGTTCATTAGTAAAAAGCCCTAGCCTTTCTTCTTTTTTGTTATTCAGATAAGAAACAAGTTTCATAAATGAGCCCACACTGTTTCAATAGTATTTAAAGCAAAAATGGTTTCTTCGATAGTACCAGAGCTGATTCGAACAGCATTAGGTATTCCAAAGGATTTTGTGTGTCTCAAGATAAGCCCCTTATTAAGGCATGTTGCGTGGAACAAGCTTGCCTCTTTTTCGTTCTTAAAGAGAAGAAGCATAAAGTTCGCATAACTTTTAATATAGGAAATTCCTAATTCTTCAAACTTTTTTTCCATCATTTCAAGTGAAAGCAAGTTCACCCTCATTGTTTTTTTAAGAAATTCTTCATCAGAAAGGGAAGCGCTACCCCCAACTTGAGCAAGAAAATGAGGCTCAAAGGGGAGTTTTACTTTATAAATTTGTTCAATAAGAGGGGAATTGGCTATTGCAAATCCAAGTCTCAAACCTCCCAATCCATAAGCCTTTGAAAAAGTTCGAGTGACAATGAGGTTTGGAAAATCATAATCAAGGCCATTTGGATATTCTTTATAAGTAGCAGCATAATGAACGTAAGCTTCATCTAAAATCACAAGAATATTTTTTGAAACACTTGAAATAAAACCTTCAAACTCTTTTTTTGAAAAAAGAGTACCTGTTGGATTATTAGGATTGGCCAAATAAATAATCTTAGTTGTTTTTGAAATTCTTTTCTCAATGGCCTCTAAATCATAGGCATAGTTTTTAAGAGGAACTTTAACGAGCTTTCGGCCCAGTTTATTAACATTAACATAAATACCAATAAAGGTTCCTTCCGATGTCAAAACCTCATCATCTTCAGCTGTAAAAGCATTAATAATATAGGCCAAAAGAGCATCGGTTCCATGACCACAGACGATCTCACAGGGTTTTTTTTTCACTTTTTGAGACAAAGCATTTAAAAGTGCAAAAGACTGCGTGTCAGGATAGCGATGAAGATGGGGGGTAGTCTCTTTTATTGCGCTCATTGCCTTTGGAGAAGGCCCCAGTGGATTTTCATTGGAGGCAAGTTTTACAACTCTTTCTACTTTCTTTTCACGCTTGAGAGCCTCAATATGCATTCCTGGCTTATAAGGCTCTAAGTTTTGAATAAAGGAAGGAATTTGAATCACAGATTGCCTCGTCGTTCTTGTTCTGCCTCAATAGCTTCAAAGAGAGATTTGAAATTTCCTTTTCCAAACCCTTCACTTTTATAGCGCCTTTGAATGATTTCAAAGAAAAAGGTAGGTCGATCTCCTATGGGTTTTGTGAAAAGTTGAAGAAGATAACCTTTACCTTCGAAATCGCAGAGAATCCCATTTTTCTCGAGATCATCAATATTCTCATCTATTTTTAAATTCCTCTTTCTTAAATCTTTATAATAGGTATTGGGAACGCTTAAAAACTCAATTCCATTTTTTCGAAGTGCTGGAATTGTAGAAAGAATATCATGAGTTTCAATAGCAATGTGTTGAACCCCACTTCCTTGATACTCTTCAATATATTCTTCAATTTGAGATTTACGAAGCCCTTGATAAGGTTCATTAATAGGAATTTTTATAACCGAATCACGCGAACGCACTACCTTTGATAATAATGCAGAATACTTTGTTGAAATATCCCCAGGTCCAAACTCAATAAAGGTTTCAAAATCAAGGCTTTTATTAAAATAATCAGCCCATTTATCCATTTCATGAACTCGAACATTGCCTACAATATGATCAATTTTTTGAAGCCCTGTATTCTCACATTGGATCTCATAATCCTGAAAGGCTTTTTCATATCCTGGTTTAAAAACTCCCTTGTAATGATCACGATTGATAAAACCAAGCTCTGTATCATCATAAATTCGAATAAACGCCTCATCAATATATCCATTTTTATCTTTAACTTGAGAGGGTGACTGAGCAGAAATAGCTCCATTCTTGATAGCTTTGCTATAAGTATTTGCCACATTTTCTACAGCAAAAGAAAATCTTTTAACACCATCACCATGTTGACTCACAAATGAATTTATTTCTGAAGTAGTCGGTTTTACGGCAGAGGTAACAACGATTTTAATATCATTTTGGGTGAGGTAATAAGAAATACGATCTCGAACACCTGTTTCAGGCCCCCTGTAGCCGGTAATTTTAAAACCCATGGCTTTAGCGTACCAATAAGCAACCATCTTGGCTGAACCAACATAGAACTCAACATAATCATAGCCTTGGATTCCTAGACTGTTGGACACAACAACATACCTCGGCTCCCAATATAAACTTCTATTTTGGACTTGTCTACTTGTGTATAAAGAGTTTTAATAGTAGAGAAATGCAAATCACTAAAGAACATAAAAAAGAACCACCCTCACAAAAAGTCAAAGAGTGGAGTCAGTTTCAAGAGCGAATTAATAAAGAGCTCTTACAACATGAAATTATCCTCAATAACAAATTTACAACCTGGTTTCGAAAGGGTGAAGCGACCGAAGAACAAGTCAAAGCCTTTATTCAGCAGTTCTCTGTTTTTTCAAACCTCTTTTTAATTGCACAGCTTAAAAAAATGATTAATGCACCAACCCTTGAAACAATGCGTGCCTCTAAAGAAATTTTGGCAAATGAAATTGGAGTCATTTTTAACTCTCCTAATTCAAAAACCTCAATGCAGAGGGTTGCAAACAAGGACTTAGAAGGTGATCCAGAGCTTGTTTCAACAGAAGGAAGTATTGAAGGTGGGAAATTCCGATTCCAAGCAGCACACTTTGAATGGCTTATGAAGATTGCGCATCAATTGGGGCTCAAATTTCAGGAACTTGGAAAACGAAGTGTAGGAACCCCTTCAACTCTTTTTTTCTGCGATGAATTAGCACGACTTTACGGAAGTGAAGATTATGAAACCTCCCAAGCAGCAAGTTATGCTATTGAAAATTGGGCGAAGGCTGGTTTTTGGAAAGATCTCATTCAAGGGCTAACTCTTTTTAAGGAAAAACAAAAGCTTGATTTACCCCTTGCTTTTTTCACGTGGCATGATCGTTTAGAAAACCAACATGCTGCTCTTACCCAAGAAGAACTTGAAGAGTATTTTTTAGAAAACCATATTGATCAGAATAAGTTTATTAAACGTGGCAATGAAATGCTGACCGCCCTTCTCGTCTTCTGGAACGGCTTGGATGAGTTACGGAAGACAACTAAACCTCTTTAAAGATGTACTTATCAAAGAGTTTGACTTTGGCTTCCCAATCTTCCCGATAGAGAAACCATAATGTGGCTGATACGGTGCTCAAAAGTGAATTGCCATCCTGCGGTGTAAAACAAAAACCAATAACCTCCACTCCCCCATTTAACACTTCAACAGTAGGCATTGAAACAACCACTTGATTGAGTAAACGCCCATAATAGCCATGATCTCGACCAAAAGAAAAAACTTCATTAGCTGATTGTCTTCCTGTAATAGCGACTAACTTATTTTCTATAAATCTGTTTTTAACCTCATCTAAAGTTGTCTTACGATTTAATTTGATATCAAACCATAAAGTATGCATGTATTGAGTAGGAACTTTTACGGCAGAAGAATAAACTTTAAGGTTCACATTAAGGGTTTTAAAAAGATGATATGCATCTCTTGCATGATGCGTTCCAAATTCCTTATCATCGTGCTTACCCAATTGTGGTGCCGGTACAAAGCTTTTTGTTTGACTCACATCATTAGCCCGACGCATCAGTAAAAACTTAGCTTCTTCAATATGAGTTACATTCGCATTGGCATCAGCGCCTAATGTCTGTAAAAGAATAGCTAGACTATGGGTATTACAACTGACCACTTGAATAAACTGATCTTTTCCACGAACCAAGGCATTTTCATTAATACCTCTGGCATACATTTTTCCAAATCCAAACTCGGAACCCTGAGCAATAAATCCTAATGTATTTTTTTTGTACTTTTCATAAATCTCTACCTTATGCTCTAGTGCTGCTCCTTCATGCGTGCAATCAATAACAACAGCGGCTCGCTCTAATGCTTCTTCCTTAACATAGGTTGGTTTATACCCCATTTTAACAAATTCGTCCCACGCCGCTTCATCAACACAAAGCTTTGCACCTCGCTCAATGAGAGCAGAAATTTTAGGTCTATCTAAAGGGGTTGGGGTTCTTTTATGAAAAGTAATTTCGTCAAGGCCAAGCTCCCTTTTCTTATTAGCAAAAAGACCAATAAGGGGCTCTCCAATAGTACCAGTGCCTACTATATGAACGGTATTTTTTCGTTGTGCCAATATTTCCCCCGTAATTGACAGCCGGTTAGAGCGCCAACCATTTAATATTGGTTGGCGCTCTAACCGGCTGTCAATTTTTTAAAACAACTAACTTTGCTGTATT